>NZ_JAKFCQ010000125.1:0-22165 GCF_036676585.1 Robertmurraya sp. | reverse complement strand
AATTTGTCTCTTTATTTACTTTGAAAGAAAATCATCCAGATATTTTATAGTTTCCTCTCGTTTACCTGAAACTTTTTCTGCTCGCTTCAAGTCAAACTCTACCTTTTCTAACGACTTTTTCAAAATCTCTTGTTCTCTAGCTTGTGGAACGACAACCACACCATCTGCATCACCCACTATGATATCACCTGGATAAATGGACGTTCCTCCACAAGAGATAGGCACATTGATTTCTCCCATCCCCGCTTTTCCACTGGCTGCTACTGTTGTCCCTTTGCAGAAAACAGGGAAATTCAAATTCTTAATTCCCTCCACATCCCGAATAACCCCATCTACAACAATTCCAGCGATTCCCAAAGTTTGTGCTAAACCGACTACAAAGTCACCCGCAATGGCACGATATGTATCTCCTTTGGCATCAACGACCAAGACATCTCCCGGCTTAGCCTCTCTAATCGCTCTTAAAAAGACCATATTGTCTCCAACAGGCATCTTGACCGTAAAAGCTCTTCCTGCAACTCGATATTCGTCTTTCAACGGCTTTATGCTGGGAGCCAAATTGTTTAAGCCTTGCAACGTATCAGAAATGCAAGTAGTAGGAATTTCTTTGAATTGATGGACAATACTCATCATTTTCACTCCTCATTATATATTAGGAAACCTAACTAGAATTGTACTACATTAAAGGCTAGAAAATCTAAAAAAAAATCAAGACCTAACAATAGAGGAACGAATGTATACCCATTATGAGAATATCCCGCCTCTGATAAACTTCATAATATTTTTCGTCATGTCCTTTAAGATACTGGGGGTCTATCCTATCATCACTTATCTTTTTCTCCAAACACTCCCTTAACGTAAGACATACATTCGTGTTGTCCGCCATATCTTTTACTGTTCCCTCCTAGCCATTTGTATTGAATTGATAGCCATTGCAACAAATAATATGGAACATCATCTATGGTGGAATTTGGGGTGGTCTTATGCTGCTGATTGTGTTTTGTATTTAAGCTTTTATGCGCTTCATAGATGGAGGGAAAAGCATCCGGGGTGAGAAGGAAGTATGGGACTTTGAGTTTAATGGCGGTTACTTCTGTTCTTTATGGGCCTTGAAACATAAAGTCAGAATTTCTCCGATTAACCAAAAGTTAATCGAAAGTCATATAGGCAGGTGTAAATAGCAGAGGTCTATTTCTGATGAATTAGCTTTTCATTTTAAAGAGCTCTTTCTCATGCTCCACGATCTTGAAATCATAGTAACGCAAAGAGTGTTTAATTTCCTCTACTTCAGATTTCAATTCCAGAATGGCTTGTCTATTCGTTTGAATCTCTTTTATTAAGTTTTCCTGTCCTTGCTCTAAGTTTTTTTGGCCTTGCTCTAAATTTTTATATCCTTGTTCTAAGTTTTTATACCCTTGCTCTAAATTTTTATATCCTTGCTCTAAGTTTTTTTGGCCCTGTTCAATCGATACCAACTTTTCAAGTATAAGTTGCATCAATTCCCTATCATCCATTGGTTCTCAACTCCTTCTTCCAACTATTTTATCATAACCCATTTTTGAAAGGAAGATTTCTGATGATTTCAGGCTTCTGATCACGGGTAACGAAGCCTCGCCGATTATTGAATTTATCCGCCAAATTTTTGTCCGCCACCTAATCACTGAACCATGTATGTTTAAAGGCTTACGGTCATCCCGTAAGCCAAAGAATCTATGTGATAAACTAAACCAGATTACCGTAAATTTAACCCACCCAAACTAGCCCCTTTGACAAATAATCGCTCAATGTTTTTTTCAACAGTTGCATCGGGGACTAATGGCGGTGCATGATGTGGTTTGATACGGGCATCAATAATCAAATTATCACAAGCCCAATGCTTGTTCTCATAATAACTATTCACACCATAAATGTCATGTGAAGGATTGCTGCGCGTGAATGTAGCCCAAAGAAAATTTTTGATTGTGTCACTCATAAATGGACTGTCATCACATAGAATAATCATCGGACAAGATGGAATCGGACCTTTTGCTTGAATAGCATCACATAAACCTTGTATTTCCTGTTGTGCTTTAGTGTAATCTATAAATTTAGGCCCTTGAATCGCTACAATGCCCGGCATCACCAATCGTGCATTTTCAAACTCCCGTAATTCATTCAAAATGCCGGGTACCGCTTGGCATAAATCTCTTTTTTTATCCCCATAAGCTGCGAAGACAACTTTGCTGCCGCTATTTAACCCAGTACCTGAATAATCAAGAGTGTCGATGGTCGTATTGGTATAAAAATGAATGTCTCGATGCAGATCGATCCGTTCCAAAATATAGGTTAAAAAATCCGCTTCACAATGCGTATCTATTGGTTGATTCTCTTCTGCCGTAATGAATAAATACTTAGCCAAGCTTAGTTGTCCTGTTCCTAAAATTCGATTGGCGATCGTGAGCATCTCGGTCGGCTGTTTTACTTGCTGATAGGGAGTGTACCGTTCACTGCCAATCGCAAAAAGCAAGGGATGCACTCCCGCAGCATCTACCGCATGGACTTCTTTTACACCCGGGATTTCTTGTTTGATCGCATCACCTGTTAACTCATGGATGAGCTCGCCGAATGAGGTATCTTCTTGTGGCGGACGTCCAACGACGGTAAACGGCCATATGGAATTTGGCTTGGCATACACTTTATGTACTTTCATTAATGGAAAAGGATGGGTAAGGCTGTAATAACCTAAATGATCGCCAAAGGGGCCCTCCGGTTTGGTTTCGCCAGGATGAATTTCTCCGGTTATAACAAAATCAGCATCATGACTAATACAGAAGCCATCGATATAACTGTAGCGAAAACGACGTCCTGCAAGCAGTCCGGCAAAGGTCATCTCGCTCAAACCTTCTGGCAAGGGCATGACGGCTGACAAGGTGTGCGCCGGGGGCCCGCCTATAAAAATACTCACTTTTAGAGGGACTCCTTGTTTGTTCGCTTTTTCCTGATGGACTCCGATACCTCGGTGAATCTGATAATGCAAACCAATTTCTTTATTCATTTCATATTCATTGCCACCCAGTTGAACACGGTACATACCCAGATTGGAATTCATAATTCCTGGCTTTTCGGGATCTTCACTATACACTTGGGGCAACGTGATAAAAGCACCGCCATCCATTGGCCAGTGTTGAATAAGCGGTAGGTCGGATATGTTGATTTCTTGTGCGGTAACCGGTATGCTCTCAGATGTTTTCAAAGGCAGGGCTTTCCATGCAGCCAACCCGGTTGTGATATGTTTCAGCGGATTTTTTAGCGCTTTGATTGGATCGTTGCGCAGAGCCATAACGTTCTGTACGGCTTCCAAGGTATTTCTGAAGATAAACTTGCTGCGCTCTAATGTACCGAAAAGGTTGGATACCGCCCGAAACTTCGAACCTTTTACATTTTCAAATAACAAAGCAGGACCGCTGGCCTCATAAACTTTCATGTGAATCGCAGCCATTTCAAGATAGGGATCCACTTCTTCGCGAATACGGACCAAATGTCCATTCTTTTCTAAATCGATTATGCAGTCTTCTAAATTGCGATACATTATTAAATTGCTCCAATCTCTAGAAATTTGGTGTATACTTACACGCTCCTGTGCGTGGAGCCTTTTTTCCATCACGAGCTAATCACCAGTCTCTAGAATACAGTTAAAACGAATTCAAAGTAGTTGTCAAACGAAGCAGACTCAAAAGGTGACTCTTCTCTACACTATAAGAAAGGTCCGTTCTCATATCTAAGGATATACATAAGGGTCAGCAGGTGCGTTCACCTTTTTCCAACTGGTTACTTTGATGACGGGCATTTCCATATCCCCATAGCTTCCCACATCAAGGATTCCTTGTATCTGAATCCATGTATCCTTGTTTAATTGTTTTGCATCATCCATATCCGCCAGAAATCCGATCACTCCCGCGTCTGCCACACAGTGAGTAATAATGAATCTCGAAACTACTAACTCTTTTGATTGCATCCCCTCTTCCTTGTACACAAAACCCGTCATTTCAATCTGTTTTCCTTTGAACTTTTCTGGATAGAGTGTGATCGTATCCGAATAGGAAACAAAATTCTTATCCGTCATCTTAATAATGGGTTGACTCATTAACTCCTTTATTTTTTCATCGTATAAGTCATCAAAATAAACAATGGAAGTATCATTTTGTTCAGAAGATCCTTGTGAATTTCCCGTACTGTCGTTAGCCATTATGGAAATTTGTTCTTGTGGAATTGGTGTCGAAGTTTCCCTTGAAGATTTCTCCCCAGTAGCAGGTGAAGACAACAATAAGCCTTTCTTCGATGCCATATCTGCATCCAAGGTCTTAGCTGGCAAAACAAATCCGGTTAGCAAAGGAATAACCAAAATTAGGTAGGAAAATAATGGTTTCATTGACCAACCGGAAGAAAACCCGTGATCATGTTCGCATCCGTGTCCATGATCACATTCATGATTATGATGGTGAAGCTTCTCTTTCGGTACCCATATGCGCTGTAACTGGATAAAGAAAAGAAAAACCAGTAGGACCGAAGCGACTTGACTGAACCCTACATATTTTGTATTAATATACTTTCCAATATCGCCTGTATAGTGGAGCTTGAAAATAAAGCCCGCAAATCCCAATAATATGAATGCTCTCAGCAATTGTTGGAATTGAAATTTCATCTTTTTCACCTCCTATATCCATGTGTGAACGACCATCACACTTCCAAATACAACGACCGTAATTAAAAAGATGAGAACAAGTACGAACCTGATTCGGAAAACACCCAACATCATGATCGTATTTTTCAAATCAAGCATAGGTCCATAGACTAGGAATGCAAGCAACGATGTCACCGGGAAAAGATTGCGAAAAGAAGCAGCGATAAAGGCATCTGCCTCAGAGCAAAGGGATAACAAATAAGCAATACCCATCATGACCAATGAAGAGGACGCCACTCCATCCCCGATATCAACAATAGACTTCATTGAAACATAAGTCTGTACAAATGCTGCAAAAAATGCCCCCAGAATCAGATATTTCCCCATATCAAAGAACTCGTCTATCGAGTGCTCTAGCATTTGTCTTATGCGTTTACTCACGGGCGGCTTTGATGCGTTTGTTAAAGCAATTGGAATCATCATATTGCCCTGTTTCAATTGAGAACCCCTAAACGTAATACTAATGATCAAAGCTACAATCATAGCAACGACAAAACCTAATATCATTCGCAGCCCTGCTATTTTAGCATCGTTACCAAACGCCATATAGGTAGAAATAATTACAATGGGATTGATGATCGGTCCCGTTAATAAAAAACCGACTCCTGCAAATACAGGAACACCTTTTGAAACTAAACGTCTTACAATAGGGACAATCCCACATTCACACGCAGGGAATAATCCGCCAATTACACAACTCATCAGCACAGCCATAAAACGGTTCTTAGGAATCCACTGACGTATATGATCTTCCGTGACGAATACTTGAATCATTCCCGATATTAAAACACCAATAAGGACAAAAGGAATAGCTTCGATTAAAATACTTAAGAAAATAGTGTTTAAGCTTAATAAGGAAGAAGGAATAGAAAAGTTTGCGCCATCTAGAACCTTCATAAAGTCTCCGCCAGTAAATACCAAAAACAATATACAGCCAAGTAAGACTGCCCCTGTTATTTCAATCGCGGTTAATCGTATCCAATGAATCATAATTTCCTCCTTTATAACACTACTCCATTAAGTTATATGCGGACAAGTTTAGTGAATGTCTTCCATATTGTGAGTAAAATAAAGTTTTGAATTATCCTATGTAAAAAATGGAACTCGTTATCGATGTCGAGTTCCATTTCTATGATCATTTACTGCCAAGCGCTGTTTTCAAAGAGACTAGATATTTACACCCTCTCTATGAGAGCATGTAAATCAATCGTAATAATTACGTTTTATAGTTGGTATTATACTTACCTTTAAGAGATTTGTAAACCTCTAAAAACTCCATTTATTAAGAAATGATTTTAACAGCTTACTGCCTCGCTGTATTAAAGCCCTCCGCATTTCTTACCGAAGGGCTAGATCTAACTTCATTTTTCCTCATATATTTCAAATCAATTCATCAATCCACTATAGGAATTAATAGTCTATCTGCTTGACCCTGTATATGGCCAACGCCTACACGCTCTACGTACTCCCAGTAACTCTCCTGATCAACACGCTCTTTTTTATAAAACTCGATTAATTGTGCAAGAAAAGGTCCAAGCCTATCAGCCATCACTCGGGCCTTGAGCTTTTGGTTAAAGCGGGATTGCACATCTAATGTTCCTCCCACAAATACATCAAAGGCATCCATCATGCCGTTTTCCGTTTTGACCAATGCGCCTTGCAGACCGATATCCGCAATTTGCCGTTGCCCGCAGGAATTGGGGCAGCCGACCATATGGATACGGAGAGGGGTGTCCAATTCTACTGTATGATCCAAATATTCCGCTAGGGCTCTCATCCGTTCTTTCGTCTCCACCACGGCCAAATTACAGTATTCAATTCCCGTACAGGAAACAGCATAACCAACAAAAGTTATTTGGTTGCAGCTTAAAGCGGTTCACTATCAGAGGTTCTAATTTAAATTCTTCAATCTTATTTTCTGGAATATAGCGAATCAATACATTTTGTGATTTACATGTTCCAAGAGTACCGTCCCCATATTCATCCGCTGATCGAGCCAATTGGTATAGTTCGTCAGCATTCATGCGGCCAATCGGGACTGATAAACCGGCATAATAGAATCCTTTTTGTTTTTGCTCATGAACCCTGTAAAAATACCCGGCATTCCACCCTGTAGTCAAATCTTCTCCTTTGATTTCCAATTCTCCTGTAATCTTCACTAATTCCTCCCGGAACTTTTCAACACCCCAATCCAATTTACTCAAAGCTTAAATACAGCTTTGGCTTCCACCTCTCTAACCAATCAAGTATGATTGTCGTGAGATACACGTTAAATCCTTCACGCCTTTAAATATAATATCAAATAGTTCCTCGATATCCCGTTTTAGAGCTTATTTTTCGATTGTCCTTGCAAGGACTGCGCCAAATAGGAGTGCCCATACCGGTGCACTAATATGAAAAAAAGATACATTAGATAAAGCAATGATAAACGCTATTAACGAACTCAAGGTATAGTTCTTGCCCCTAAAACTTAATTGCAGGTTCGATAGAAGAACACCAATCAGGGCAAATCCGGATAACATAGAAATGAGCGCATTGGGCAGGGATTGAATAAACGGAACGATCTTCCAGGAAAAAATACCAAACAGCACCATCGCCATTCCCGAAACAAAAGAGGCTACGTAACGAGTTGACTTTGGCCCGGAATCCGCACTAGAGCAAATCGCAGTCATCATCCCCGCTATATTGGAACACTGTCCACCGAAGAATCCCGTAATAATAGAAAAAATACCAGTTCCAGAAATGATACGGCGAATCGGCGGATGATAGCCGGTGCTCTCCAGTGCTCCTATACCAGGTGAGGCATCGTTGCTTAGAATTAGCATAGCAAGAGGAAGAGCTAAGCTAAGCAGCCCCATCCAAGTGAATTCTGGTGTCTGAATGGATGGAATGAAGAAAGAATTGCCCATCTGGTCTATTTCTAGCCCCTGTGTTCCCAACAGCGTGAGTATGGCAACAACTACAGCACCCAATGCAGGAGGTATTTGCTTGGCAAATTTCATGAGCAGAAAATAACTGATTAGCGCTGCTCCTCCTACGATCGGCAATTCCTTCACTCCCGGGACAAGCCGAACGACATAGCTGGTTACTAGACCAGCCAACATCCCAGAGATTACTTCCTTGGGAACCCATTTGATCATCTTGGTAAATAAACCAGACATACCTATAAGAAGTATGATCAATCCCGACATGAGATACCCGCCTATCAGCTGCGGATAGGTGAATTGAGCTGTAACCGTGGACAAAAAAGCAACCCCTGTTAAGGAATGTCCACCCGTAATGGGCATACGGTACCGTAATGACATCAGAATACCGAATAAGCCGCCAAAAAAATAAACGGAAAACATCCAATTAATGGACTGCTGATTCGTAAAGCCACCAAGAGCAGCGGCATCCAAAAGAATAATCGCTGGACCTGTCATGATCAAGGTAGCAGAAATAAGCCCGTTAGACATGTTCTGAACAGTTACATCTTTGAACAACCAGCTGACCAAATTTCCGAGTGGGATCGTACCTTTTCTAACTTCGGTTCTATTCTGTAATTCCACGTATTGTTCTCCTGTCATTGAAATTTACATCTTTTTTTGTATCAGAATGATTATAAATAGACTCCAGTTTTTTATTTTTTTATCAAACCACCTGAAATTACAAAAATATCAGGATCCTAAAGATTTTTTTTCATATCATACAAATCTAAAAGTTCTGCTTTTAATTGTTCTATTTCCTGCACTAGGTTTTAGTTCATTAGGATTCAACCTTTCAGTAAAGATATATATATGCAGTTTTATGAATCTATTCTAGTGAACGACCCTTAATTCTTCCATTATATTTGTTACTTTTTCTCTCGATTTAATAATTCAATTTTTCACCTGAGAAATCAATAGTTCTTCATATTTCTTTGCAAATAGCATATTTATTTCTTTAGACTCTGCTTTTGGATTGGCTTTTTTCACATTATCCATAATATCTTGCTGTATTTTTTTTGCTAACACAATCAGCTCATATTGTGATTTCTGTTTTTCCCAGAACCGATCTTCGCCAAACTTCTTAATCATTTGGATGGATACAGGATAACTAGCCTTATATATTAAAAATACAAAACAATCATAAAGATCCTATAACTTTTGATGCTATGCCATAAATGAAAAAGCTAACTCAAGTCAATGGAGTTAGCCTTTTATCCTATAAAAATCATATAAGCGGACCCTAAAATACATTTCTACTTTCAGAGCCAGTCTCGGTCTTACCAAGTTTTCCTATTTTTTAAAGGAAGTATCCCCATAGGAATGTGCAACCCACCCGGCCGGATCGATGAACAAGCGGACAGCGACGACCTGCCGGCTTTCGATCAAGGTAAAAAAGTAAGTCGTATTGACTGGTACTGAGAGGATCATTACATCTCCCGCCGACAGTTCAACATCAAAGTAACCAACCTCATCTTTCCCCTTGATGATAAAGATCCCTTCTCCTGCCGTAAAGGCCCGACTTGCTTGCATTTGTACAAATTGTTCAAAACGCTAGGCAAAGGAAAATATTGGCCTACTTCTCCAATATCAAGAGCATCTATCAAACCTACAGAAACAGATTGATGCTCTTGCTGGAGAGATTAAAGAATATGAGATTGCCGTTCTAAAGAGCAAAAAGTCCTTCCTTGAAATAGCTTAATCGCCAAATTGGACCAATAAACACAAAACCTTCCATCAATAAATTGGACGGTTATTTGGCATGCACATTTTTAGTATAGCATTAGTTTTTAAAATTTTAAGAGACAAGTATTGACAAGATATTAGCTGATTTTAGTCAAATAAGAAAATGCCAACTATGCACTTAAAAACTGTATAATTTCTGTATAAATCTATATTCCAGTCTAGGTACGTTCTGGTACTCTTTTCATCAACTTACATTTCCTCCGATTAACATTTTGTTCACGGCACTAAATAGAGCTTTTACATAACAGGTCATAATATCTACATCCATTCCGCAACCCCAATACACCGTACCATCCGTAGCAGTTATACCTATGAAAGTTACAGCCTGTGATCCAGATCCAATTTCTAGAGCATGTTCGTTATAAAACAAATTTGTAAAAGTAATCCCTAGTTTGTTTTGAAGACCGTTGCAGATTGCATCTAGTCTTCCATTTCCTACACCTAGAAATTCCATAACATTATCATTTGCTCGTATGGAGACGATGGTTTGAAAATCATCTTGCTGAGTGTATCTATAATTTATAAACTCTACAGGAGCATTTATATTCACATATTCCGTTATGAAAATGTCATATATTTCATCTGGCCTAAGCTCCTTGTGTAAATGATCCGATACATTTTTAACACAATATCCGAAGTTCTCACGCATTTGTTGAGGCAAATCAAGCCCGTATTTTTGTTCAAGAATATAACCGATCCCCCCTTTACCAGACTGGCTATTAATCCGGATGATATCTCCTTCATACTCTCTGCCAATATCCATCGGATCAATCAATAGATATGGTACCGTCCAATGCTCACATTTTTTTTCCTCAAGCCATTTCATTCCTTTGGCAATAGCATCCTGATGTGAGCCTGAAAATGCGGTAAAGACAAGTTCACCACCATATGGGTGTCTCTCACCCACCTTCATTTTTGTCAGTCGTTCATATACAGAAATGATTTCGGGGATATGTTCAAAATGAAGCTTCGGATCCACGCCGTGCGAAAACATATTTAGAGCAAGTGTTACAATATCAACATTACCTGTTCTTTCCCCATTTCCAAATAGTGTTCCTTCGACCCTCTGCGCTCCGGCAAGCATTCCTAACTCTGCATCTGCAACCCCGGTTCCTCTGTCATTGTGTGGATGGAGTGACAGGATAACATTGTCCCGCCAGTTCAAATGATCACTCATATACTCAATTTGGCTTGCGTAAACGTGAGGCATGGAGAGTGACACCGTAGCTGGAAGGTTGATAATCACCTTGTTATTCGCCGTCGGCCGCCATACATCCAGTACCCGATTGCATATATCAAGTGCGAACTCTATCTCTGTACCCGTAAAGCTTTCCGGAGAATACTGAAACTGGAAATTCCCTTCGGTTTCATCCGCATATTTCTTCAATAATTTTGCTCCTGTTACAGCAATGTCGATAATCTCTTCTTTAGATTTTTTGAATACCTGCTCTCTCTGAGCAACGGAGGTTGAATTGTACAGATGCACCACCGCTTTATTCACACCTTGCAGCGATTCAAACGTTTTACGGATAATATGCTCTCTTGATTGCGTCAGTACTTGAATGGTCACATCATCTGGGATCAAATCTTGTTCGATTAAGGTGCGCAAAAAAGCATATTCCGTTTCCGATGATGCAGGAAAGCCGACCTCTATTTCCTTAAAGCCTATTTTCAAAAGCAGTTGAAAGTATTCGAGCTTCTCTTCTAAATTCATGGGAACGACCAAAGCCTGATTTCCATCCCGAAGATCTACACTGCACCATATTGGAGCTTCGGTAACATACTCCTTCTCTGTCCATTTCAAGCTCTTAACCGGAGGCATAAAGTAACTTCTAGAATATTTTTCATGATTTTCCATTTAACTTCCACCCTTTCATTCCTAATACTTGCTTCTGTACGTTCACTTGAAACACAAAAAAGCCTTTCATCTCTATACTTATAGAGACGAAAGACTTCACATCTTACGCGGTACCACTCTAATTCATACCAAAAACGGTATGCACTCTAACAGATACGGGTTTTATCAAACCTTATATCCTCCTACTATAACGGTTAGGCTCCGACTCCACCTACTTTCTAAATTTCAGTGAGCTACTCCAAGGTGAGTTCGGATTTTATTTTACGGCTGTTTCGCACCACCCAACAGCTCTCTGATCGTTCATAAAATCTTACTATTCCTTTTCAGCGTATTTGATATTTCAGAAATCATATTCCATTTATATGACATTGTCAACACTTAGAAATATAATTTTTGGAGTTGGAAGAAAGAGGAGTTTCATGAAAACTTAACCAGGTATGAGCCCCCGCTCAGCATCCAGTTGGCAAGATTCTAACGAGGCAGTTCTACACCTAGACGAGCAAATTGTTGTTCCAGACGGTAAAGGGGCATGCCCTCGACATATTTTCGGCTCATGACATAGGCTACAATAGAAGGGGATGCCAAACTTTTTGGAAAAGCCGGAGCGGGCACGGGTACTGTAACAATGGGTGTGTTGGTCTCTTCGCTTTCACAACGGCGACAAGAGTAGACGTATTGAACATGCTCAACTTCCTTTACTTGAGCCGGAATGATCTTTAGTTCTTTTCGTACTTGGGTACTCATTTCATGTAAAGCACCACCGCAACGAGAACTGGCAGATTATCTGGACTTAAACTTTACCACTATTACCCACGCCTACAAGCTATGCGAGTTGAAGGGATTGATTTATGCAGTTGCCGGAAGCGGAACCTTTGTCGCTCCTAATGCTGCTCGTTCTATTACCATTTCCACAGATAAAATCACAGACTGTATTGATCTTGGTTTTGTAGCCTCTTTTGAGCAAACCAATGGTATTGTAGCAGAGATTATTCAAAAGGTCGCGGATAAAAGTTATTTAGAGCAACTACTGAATTACAATGATCCGACTGGTATTCCACATCAAAAAACGGCGAGGCTAAACTGGATGGAATCTTTCGGCATTTGTGCAGACCAAGAGCATATAGCGATTGTTTCCGGTGCACAAAATGCGTTGGCAATTGCATTGACTGCGTTGTTTAAGCCCGGTAATCGCATTGCAACCGACCTATACACTTATTCAAACTTTATCGAGTTGGCAAAAATGCTCCATATTCAGTTAGTGCCCATTCCCGGAGATCAGTTTGGAATGATGCCAAACGAACTTGAAAAGCAGTGTTGCCAAACAAATATTCACGGCATTTTTCTGATGCCCTCTTGCTGCAATTCAACCACAGTTATGATTTCAGATTTTAGAAAGCATGAACTAGCGACGGTCATCCGCAAGTATCATTTAAAATTGCGCTCCCTCCTTTCCATACATAGAGCATACCGAACAGACGCTCTCTTTTCTACCTTTTGTTTCCTATTTTGCCCGTTACATCCCGTTAAGGGATGCCGAGCAAAAGTTCACTTTCATCTCCCAAATGAATTGGGGAGGATTCCTGTTCACAATCCTAAACCAAAAACTACAAAATCTAATGCATATTGCGGTTATTTTATGTGATCTCTCTTAAAACAAGAGAGGTTTTTCTGATGTTCGTAATTGAACTAACCAATGGCACAATAGGGTGCCATCGAATGGGCTGCCATTTATCATTTTGTGTTATTTAGCTATCGAATCCTGATAGTTTAACAACATTTTACTAGCTGCATTTTGTCCCTCAGAGCCCTGATGAAGGACATTCCTCCAACTCACTTGCTGAATTTTGTCATCATATAACGAACCTCATTTCTCTATGGTATGATTCACCCTGCTTGATCTTAAACATTTCTGCCCGTTCTTTGAGCAAATAAAAACAGGATCGTGAGCATCATTATGATGCTCTCGAATCCCCTCGTATTATGAGCAACACCAAAAGGGAGCGCTGTAAAATAGTGAAGCTTTTGCTTTTGTCCAAATAAAACTTCCTCCACCACTTCAACCATGATCATCACTTTCTAAATATTATTTAAGTTTAGGATGCTGCGAAAATGTAGTTTTCACTTACTAACCCTCCAAAAAAGGAAAGCAGAAGGATGAAATGAATACCTGTCAACAGGGTGAAGGATATAGAGAATGTTGTTAGATATTCTACCAAAAGAAAAAGGCTGCAAACCTTCTGCAGCCCTTTCGTATTGTTAAATATTATACACTCCCATTAAAAAAGACAGATAGAAAAAGCTTCTTTATTGTTAATATATACACAAGGAAAAATTCCTTAGCGTTGTTCTCTTCCCTTGGCGTATCCTCATTTTCTTCCTCTTCTGGTGATTCAACAGCTAAAACAGCGGATGATTCCGAAGCATGTCTTTTTGCGGATTTACTTGCATGTTTGGACGCTTCAGCATTACTTTTGTTTTCAACGGAAAGACTCTCTGTTGCCGGTTCAGTAGTTTCTTCCGTTGTCTCGTTATCATTAATTTCCTCGTTCGCATCAGTCATTGCGTCAGATTGCTCTAAATCTACCGTCTCAGCTTCTACATTTACAGCCGTTTCTTCTGTGGATGTCTTCGTTCCTTTTTCTTGCTCACTAGCTTTCATCCCAACGATCACAGCCGATTTTTCATTTGCATGTTCAACTGCCGATTTACTTGCATGTTCTGATTGCGAGTTGATTTTATTTTGTTCAGAAGGATTTTCTTTTTGCTTTTCTTCCTTCTCCGCCTTTACCGTTGTTTTGACCTTCACTTCTGCTTTATCAGCTTTGTGTGAAGCGGCCTTGTGACTGGCTTGTTGGCCCGCTTTTTCCGGCTTATGGCCCGCTGCCTCCACTTCAGCTCCAACGAATACGGAAATAGATAACATTGCTGTAAATACTAATGTCTTTACAAGAGTAGAATTAGATTTTTTCATGATTTAGATTGGCTCCTTCATTTTCATTTTTTAAAATTTGAGAATTGAGATTTTACATGAATAATGAAGAAGCCATCCTCGGTGGTTTAGTCGGAGGGGCATTAACCCATTGGCTTCCAAACCAATCTGCTCTCGACATAAAAGATTGTAACAAACAGACTTGTTCCGGAAAGCCATTGGAAACGATCCACGCTTTATCTTTAAAAGGAATTACATCTTGTCCACCGCCACCGTTTCCATTGTTGTTTTTTGCAACAACAGGTAGTTGCACTAAGGGCACCACTGCTGGAGGATATTGTTGTGGGGATTCGTTGTTCGGTACCGAAAAAGGTGAAGCCGATCTCTGTTTCCGCTTCATTGATTGAGTTTTAGGTTCCGAGGACTTATATTCCATTGACCTTTTCTCTTCTTCTTTTAAAAGTGCTGCGTTCTTCTCTTGCCCTTCCAGTGTTTGCTTGCTTACTTTTTCAACAGGAAGCATTGCCTTAGACCCTTTGGGTCGGGTTGATGCATTATCCTCTGCTGCTTTTTCTATTTTCCGTTTTTGGACCATTTTTTTGATTTTTTGGTCGTGATTCTTCGGAATTGCTTTTTCTGCTGGCTTCATGCTTTTCGCTGATTTGAGAACAGTTCTTTTCGCTGGATCAGACGATTTATCTTCAAGCTTCAGCTGAATTTTTTCTTCTTTTTCTACTAGTCCATTATTCTGCATCGAATGAATAGATTGGTTTTTCGATTTTTGATCACTTAGCTCATTGGTAGCAGCGAATGAATCCGTTGGGAAGAATAAAATGAGACCCGCAAGCAAACTGCAAATCACAAAACTTGATATGCGCAATTCTATCACCTCCTCCCGTTTGATCTACAAAATTACGATTCGAAAAAAACCTCCATTTTTCTGACCGTAAATGCATAAATTAGTCAAATAGTAGTAGATGCTGTACACAGATACTAGGCACACCATGGCATGGATAATAAAAATACACTCAACGCGATCACCATGCGGGTAAGAAGAATTAGATTTGGTAAAGTGACGAATAGCCCATAGACACGACACTTAGCCAATAAATAAAACATGGGTAATGATGACCACTAAATTGTACTTCTATAATTTATTAAAAAGGACACAGATCGATAAAAGAATGGTAATAACTTTAAGTTATAAGTATGAGGGGATATTTTTTTAAAAAGGAACTTATTAATTGTTTCCTTAATTATCAGGAGAAGGGAAGTGAAATGTACAAGCATTCATTCTAATCATTTTAAACTTCATACAATTATGAGGAAGGCTTATATGAAAAATTTAGCTTTATTAGTAAGTACAATTCTTTTACTGTTGTTGACAAACCCTTTAACAGGATCGGCAAAAGAAAATATTCATTTGATGGTAAACGGAAACCTTCTACAATCGGATGTATCTCCTAAAGTGGTCAATGGACGAACATTAGTCCCTGTTCGAGTCATTGCAGAGTCTTTAGGGATGAAAATCAAATGGAATGATGATGAACGCAAAGTGACGATTAACAACGATCAGATGAGCTTACAACTCACTATCCAAAATCGGAATGCCATCGTAAATGGAAAAGTTATTCCAATGGAGCTATCTCCTATTCTTGATCACGGAAGAACCCTTGTTCCTCTTCGCTTCATTGGCGAAACACTAGGTCTTAGTGTGGGATGGGATGCCTTATCAAGAGTGGCTTTAGTCAATTCCCCCTTTTCTATTAAGATCAACGATCAATCTCTATTAAATACATATAAGGTGTTTCAAATCAAAGAGGAACCTTACGTACCATTATCTAAAATCAAACAACCCTTTTCTCTAAAAGTGGATGAAGAGGATCACAGTGCGAAAGTAACCATTACTTCTGGCCGCGGAAATTCATTGAAGCTGGATGTAGTTGGTTCCTTAGATGTGAGTAAACGAAGTGCGGTAAGGATTGATGGAACTCTGTTCGTACCCCTTTCCTCCTTGGATGAGTTAGAGATTCAGAGCGATCTGGATGTGAATCAAAAAATGATTCAATTTAATCAAGAAATTCGATCGCCCGATAGTCAACCAAAATATGTCATTGTTATGGATCCTGGACATGGGGGAAAAGATTCGGGTGCCAAAGGAATAGCTGGCAATTATGAAAAGGACTTTACCTTATCCTTAACAAACAAAGTCGTGAATGAATTAAATCAATATCCCGAAATCGAAGTCAAAATGACCCGCACCGATGATACTTACCCTACTTTACAAGATCGTGTGGATCTAGCCAATCAAACGAAGGGCAATTTGTTCCTTTCCATCCATGCCAATTCGTTTGCACCGGAAGCTCGTGGAACGGAAGTCTTCTATACGCATGAAAACAGCAAGGAATTTGCTGAGATTGTCTATCGACATCTTCTTGAAGCCACTGGTTTTCCAGATCGTGGACTCAAGCAAAGCCAGTTCTTTGTAACCCGTCACACGACGATGCCAGCTGCGTTAATTGAAGTAGGATTTATCTCGAATAAAATGGAGAACACAGAGATGCTGAAACCGGAATTTCAACAACGGATCGCAAAAAGCTTGGCAGATGCCATTTACGAATACTATCAAAATAATCGATAGGGTGATTTTATGAAAATAGCATTCTCGCTTCTTTCCTTATGTATGATTTTTTTAACCGGTTGCGGGTCTCTCCAAACAGAAGGTTCTGCACCGCCCTCAAATCAAACGCAGGGACCGGATCATAGCTCATCTGCTTCAACTGATGTATCAAATCAGAACTCAAAAGATAATTCAAAGAGTAATCCATCTAGTATAAGTGCACCAAATCAAGAGAAATCGATTAAAATTCAAACCTATTACACCGATCCTAATTTAACCGAACTCCAATCTGAAGAAAAAGAATTAACTTACCAAAAGGAAAGTGACAAATACCGCCTTGCATTGAAATTACTGGAGAAGCCAACCAATCAACACTATGTTCCGTTATTTCAGAATTTTAATGTTAACCAAACCTCAATACAGGATGGAAAACTGACAATTGATGTATCTGATCAAAATGTCTACAATCTTGGTGGCAGTGCGGAAGAAATGGCTATCGAAGCTCTTTTAAAAACGATGTTTCAATTTCCAGAAATTCAGCAAGTTGAAATTTTAATCAATGGCAAGCCAGCAGAAACCTTGGCAGGACATGTTGATATCTCTCAACCATTTTCAAGAAATCAATAAAACTGTTTTTTTTGATGAAAAGCCGATAGCTGGATTGCTGTCGGCTTACGTATTTTTGGTGATCCACAACTCTACATCTTTTTAAAGACTGCCGAATGCAGCCTTTAAACCCTTCACTTGTTCAGGGGTCATTTTCTGCATTCACCTCTCTCATCAATATTCATCCTAGTGGTTTCTTAATCCAATTAATAAAGTTCTCATCTTTGCCATGTTGAAGTAAACTATATCCCATCTTTAGAAATTGGTCAGTTTCACCACTACCCATTTGATTCATTTCAAGGGAAATGGAGTTCTGTCATCAGATACATCATGAACCAATTGTTGAAGAACTTGGTTGCCGTCTTCAGTTAATGATACATAATTGATTTTGCCATTTTTTTCGAATCGATCCTCGTTAGTACAGCACAAGCTACTCATAACTTATTTCGACCTTTCCAACCTTCTCATCTTTTTCAAGCGAAAAAGGATATGATAACAACTGGAATAATTCCAAGAATAAATTTCACAAGAACACCTCACCAAGTTGCTTTACTACACTAAAGATCCTCGATAGTTGAATAGATATTTTTTTGTTACAATAAGATAAACCATGTTAGGGAAGGAAGTAAAATTGTGAAACGAATAGGAATTTTAGGTGGGCTAAGTGCAGAATCAACTGCTCTATTTTATAATACTCTGACACGCTTATATATTGAGCAACACGGTGATACAGGATATCCTGAAATCGTAATTTTTAGTGTGCGATTTTTAGACTTTTTAAACATGTTAAAACAAGGGAATTGGGAGGAATGTGCTTCTTATCTTGCTTCTGGTATCAATGCGCTCGAAAAAGCTGGAGCAGACTTTGCTGTCATCTCTGCAAACACCCCACATATAGTATTCAACAAAATCGAAGAAAAGGTTTCCTTACCCCTTATTCATATTGCTGATGCAGTGGCGGAGGTTGCAAAATCTAAAGGATATAAAAAAGTCGCCTTACTCGGTACGAAGGCGACCATGAATGCAGACTTTTATCCCGTCTGTTTATCCCGTCATAACATCGAATGTTACAATCCTAGTGATGAACAAAAAGAAATGGTCAATCAAATTTTGGAAAGTGAACTTTACAAGGGAATAATTAATGAAGAATCTAGAACCTTCTATTTGAATCTTATTGATGAAATGAAAGAAATCGAGGCAGATGCGGTAATATTAGGTTGTACAGAAATCCCGATGCTCATAAATTCTGAGAACAGCCCACTTCCTATATTAGATTCTGCTGTCATTTTAGCTCAAGCATCTTTAGACAAGGCTTTCCGTTAATTTGATTTCCACAGGGGTAATTAACGGTGAAAAGCACTTTCATTTTTTAAAGAAAGTCTTTTTTCACTGATATGGTCTTAACATTACATATATCGGTAAATTTCATAAAGAAAACCTTTGTACCCTTTGCATTAAGGTTTGGTCTTTTTCTACCCCTTTTATCGCTGGTAGTGTTAATGGTAATGATTACCAACCAAAGCACTTATTGGTATTAATTTATTTCGCTATCCTGCCCAATACCACAATAGGAGCCTTTCGGCTCCTTAGAAAAATCTCTTATAAAGTTATCTTCGGCGCTCTCCACGCAAATGAGCAAAAATTGGTGTTGTAGATGCCTTTTCATGCCCCAGCATCCCCTGAATAAAATCCAATGGAGCACCGTTATCCAATAGCTGACAAGCATATGTGTGTCGGAAACGGTGAGGATAGACATTTACAGGAATCCTTCCACGTCTTGCAATTAACTTTACAGCTTAACGGAGTGTTGGGATCGTCATCCGACGAATGGGGTTACGCTCTGTTATAAAGAGTGCCTCACAGTTATCTTCCCGACTATCTAAATACTATTTCAACCATACTTTACATTCCGTAGTAAAATAGACCTCTCGCTGTTTAGAACCTTTCCCATTGACAATCGCTGATCCGTTTTCCCAATTGATGTCCTTAATATTTAATCGATGCACCTCACCAACACGACAACCTGTAGAGTACAAGAATTGTAATAGGTCATGATCACGAAGGGATTGACAGGATATCTTGAGATGAATAACATCTTCTTCAATCAAGAACTTGGGTATTCTCTTATCAGACTTTGGTTCTTTTAGCTTGAGGGTTGGATTTCTTAAGATATATCCTTCTTCAAAAGCATATCGAAAAAGAGATCTTATGAATCGAATTCGATGACCCAAACTACTGGGCTTTAGACGTTCAGACTATTTTGCCAGATATTCTTTTAACAACGGCAAAGAAACCTCTTCTAGCTCCAAATCACCTATTTCACGAATGAGTACAATTAATTGAAGCAAGTAGGCTTTTAATGTATGAGGACTGAACCCTAGAATACGTTTATCAGCTTTATACAACTTCCACAATTCACTTAGATTCAAAACAAACCCCTCCCAAAGAATTTTTGTTTCTTTATTTCCAGCTTTGCTAGATTGGGAGGGGATTAATACATATTAGGTTGTTAAAGTAGCGAATCCCGTTTAGCTAAATAACTTGTTTATAATTTACATCCATTAATTCAGCATTCAATGTTTATTATGTGTCTAGTAGATAAAACAGAAAAAGTAACCAAGTCTTCCTGGCTACCCTTGCTTATTAGCTCATTTAAGTCTACCTTGTCTTTTCGTTTTATTGATAATGCCATGCGAATATTTTCGATATTTGAGTTTTCGTTTTGTTGGCAATTCTATACGAACATTACCTAATTTGGATGTTCTTCGGTTACTTGTCAATGTCAATTCGAGTATTAGGTCTTCCTCAAGGGAAAGTATTGTTCTAAACCCTAAGCTTCTGCAGAGCCTTAGTAAAATAAAGGTGGGACTGCACCTTCTATTCAGGCACCAAGTAAAAGCCGAATTAGGGATGTGGGTGATGGGGTCATTTTCAGACCACACATGTCCAAAATTGTCCTCGGCGTAGTATGAACGCACCCTTCTGGCACTTCCGACCCAAGCAAGCTCTGTCGCACCAGGTGCCAGACGGAACCAACCTCTCTTTCCATATCCCTCAGGACAATCCACAGGATTTGCTCTGTGGACAAAGCAAAAGAATATGGTATTAGGGGTGGAGTTACGAAAATAAAGGGACATCGTCAGCACCTCTTGTTACATTATTAATCTTGCTTGTATATCTTATGAATTTTTTCAACAAAAGTAGTTAGACAACCGTGGATTATCAAAATCTATTAATACACAAAATGAACTAGTGAAGAATATGTATAATATGTAATCTATTTACATCTACTAATCTATTCACTAATCTCCCTTTACCTCAATAAAAAAAGACTGCAGCCGTTAATGAACTATAGAATCCCGTTCAGTAACGATTCCTAATTATTAATGGAAGAAGGGTTACAAATCTCAATTGTAACCCTTCTTGGATGTTATACGATTGGACACTCAGTAAGCTTACACGACTAAAGTATGATTCGAAATAGCCTTAATTATGTTATTCCAATCAGCGGAATGGATTTCGTGACCCGATCCTTCAAGGGTTAGCATCGATGCATTTGGAATCTCATTTGCAAGAGCTAGACCATGCTCATATGGAAGTATCTTATCTTCTGTACCGTGGATAACCAAAGTAGGTAAATTGATTCCTTTTAACTTTCCTTCATAGGATGCATCACCTTTAAGAAGTGCATGATTAAAAATGCTGAGTAGATTGTTCGCTCGTTTTATTTCCGCAGTAACCTGTTTATAAACTCTCTTTTCATCAAATGTATGCTTTGAGCCACAAAGCAAGCGTGACCCAGCAACCAAGTAATTTGCAACCGATTCTTCATCAGACCAATTTAGAGTGGCTGCATTAGCATGGTAATCTAGTATGCTCTTATCCATAGGAGGCAAATTCCGATTGTTGTCATCAGACCCGAAAATACTCGATGCTATCAAAGTTAGAGTTAGAACTCTTAAAGGATACTTTATTGCTATGATCTGAGCTATCATACCGCCCAATGACATTCCAACAATGTGTGCTTGGTCAATACCGAAGGCATCCAGTACCCCAACAGCATCATCAGCCATGTCTATCACAGTATATTGCGAATTCCCCGGTTCATAGGCAATAGAACGTCCGACATCTCGGTTATCAAATCGAATAACATAACGTCCTGTGTTTGCTAATCGCTGACAGAATTCTTCATCCCAATAAACCATCGAACACATAGCTCCCATAATTAGTAAAACTGCTGGATGAGTTGGATTTCCGAAACTCTCCGTGCATATATCAATTCCGTTAATTTTGTTTATCTTTTCCATGATTATCTCCTCAATTCATTTGAATTTGTTAAATGAAAAAAGGCACACCCAAATAAACCCACACATTTTTCTCAAAAAATGGATGAGCATAGATGAACTGTACCTCAAATTAACGTAAACGAATGAACTTGATAATCATGATAAGCACTCTCCTATAAATAGTGAATAAGGGTTTTTAACACACGTCCATTATAACATACCCTCTGCCAGTCGTCGCTTAGGAACAAATTTCTTAACTATTGGTCAAAGAGATAATCCTTACTGCATTAATCTCCCTCTATGAACAAACGCATATCTCGGTTTTTCTCCTGTTTTCTTAGATTTTCAGTTAGTCCAAGTTTCTTAGATCAACGAATATCGGAATATAGTTGAATTAAAGGATATTTTTAGGAGCGAGGAGCGAAAAAGATCCATGC
>NZ_JAKFCQ010000124.1:0-51620 GCF_036676585.1 Robertmurraya sp. | reverse complement strand
ACGTATGGACTGGAGAGCTTCGACTGAGATAAAGGAAACACGGAGAGCGTAAGCGATTCGATGTTGACTTATCGTAGGGAGAAGATCGAAGTACACTAGTTGCTGGGCGCTGGAGCTGGACACAGAAAAGCGGAAGCGCTAAATAAATAAGGTGCCCTTTCCGATTAGAAAGAGCACCTTACTGTTGTTAATATTAAGAGTTTTGACCCTTGCGAGATTCAGCTTGAGCGTTTTGTTGGCGTACTTCTTGTGCGTTAGTTTCGCTCGCAAACTCAGTACCGAATTGACCAGCTGATTGAGATCCTTGTCTAGCTGATTGTGCGTTTTGTTGGCGTACTTCTTGTACGTTAGTTTCGCTTGCGAACTCAGTACCGAATTGACCTTGTCCAGCTGAAGCAGCGTTTTGTTGTCTCACTTCTTGAACGTTAGTTCCTGATTGAGTTCTGTTTGGTTGCTTTGCCATTGTAATCACCTCCACAGAAGTTAATTTATCCAAGAGGTGATTGGTCTATCCTAAAGAAATTTTTTCCAATTTTATTACACTAAAAGAGAAATGCCACCATCAACGATAATCGTCTGTCCACGAATCATATCGGATCCATCGCTTAACAAGAACATGATCGTGTTCACCATATCATCAATTTCAACCATTCTCCCTGCAGGTGTTTTTTGTCTTGCTTCTTCCAACATTTCTTCACGATTTGGAAAATGTAGAAGTGCCTCAGTATCAATTGCCCCACCTGAAACAGCGTTCACTCGAATGTTTTTTGGTGCTAATTCCACAGCTAAATAACGCGTAAGTGCTTCAAGTGCTGCCTTTGATACACCAACAGTTGTGTAATTTTCCAAATAGCGAATGGATCCAAGTGAGCTAATACTCACAATTTTTCCTCCATCATTTTTCTCCATCAGTTTTGCTGCTTCCTGTGCACAAAATAAGAGTGCCTTGCTATTAATATTCATCGTCCATTCCCAGTGAGATTCTTCAAGTTCCATTGCTGGTCGAAGAACACCTGAAGCGGCATTACTTACAAATATATCGAGTCTTCCAAAATGAGCATCAATTTCTTCAAACATCGTTTTAATTTTACTAACATCACCAACGTTTGCTTTAACAACCAATGCCTTTCTACCAAGAGCCTCAATTTCTGCTGCAGTTTCAAGCGCCGCTTTTTTGCTGCGAGCATAGTTAACGACAATATCGTATCCTTCTTTTGCTAATCGTAGGGCAGTTGCCTTACCAATACCTCTACTGCTTCCTGTAATTAGTGCTACTTTATTTGTCATATGTACATATCCCTTCACTTTCTGATAATTTTTCTTTTATATGAATAGTTCACAAATAAGATTACCACAATACATCTATAAGAAAAATAGAGGATGTGTGAGACAATGTATGTAGGTCGAGATATGACAGAACTCTCAATGATACCAAAAAATGATTGGAAAAATGAAGAGCTAGCTTTTTTCCATCACTCACTTCAACAAATTATGCCGTATTTAAATTCAGAAGGTGTAACCATCCACCGAGAGATTATTAAGGAAATCGAAGAGCGTGGGGGACTTCATCGAAATGAAGCCGACTGGACGCATGGGACTAGGATTTCTTACGACTAATTGAAAAGCGGCAGAAAAAACGCCACATGCTAGTGGCGTTTACTCCTTTTTATAAAATTGACGCAGCATTTTCTGATGCGAAACCGGAAAGGCAAAACTCTCTATTTCTTCTTGATCGACTATCTTTAAAGTATCTGATGTCTTGATAGGTGCTAATAATGTTCCTTCATACACATTAATATTCCAAACAAGATGAGAGAAGACATGTTCAATATGGCCTACAAGCTCCCCTATATCACATTGAATTTCATATTCTTCCTTTAGATTAGATACTAACTGTTCTCTATCCCCTAAAACAGGAAGATGGATTTCCACATTTGGAAACTGCCACAAATTCGCAAGCAAACCGGATGAAGGGCGCTTTTGAATAACCGTTCGTCCCTCAGTATCTTTCAGAACAACCGCTGCAAGTTGAACCTTTCGTTGTTTTTTTGCCTTCGTTTTAACAGGCAATTCGTTTTGAGTTCCTTCCTCGAAGGCATGACAGTGGTCACGAACCGGACAGAGCAGGCACGATGGTGAAGTTGGTGTACAAATTAATGCTCCTAGCTCCATTAATGCTTGGTTAAAATAAGATGGGTTTTCATGTGAAATAAAGGCACGGACAGCTTCCTCAAACACTTTTCTACTGGATGCTTTTGCAATATCATCCCAAATTGAAAGAATCCTGGAAAATACTCGCATCACGTTCCCATCAACGGCTGGTTCAGGTACTCCATAGGCTATGGATAGAATGGCTCCTGCCGTATAGGGACCTACACCTTTTAAGCTGGAAATTTCCTTTGGCGTATTGGGTACTTTTCCTCCATACTGCTCATGAACCTCTCGAACAGCTGATTGAAGATTACGGACTCTTGAGTAATAACCTAAACCTTCCCAAGCCTTTAATACTTTTTCTTCATCAGCATTAGATAAAGCTTCTATGGTAGGGAACTCTGTGATAAATCGGTTAAAATACGGAATGACTGTATCGACCCTTGTTTGCTGAAGCATGATCTCTGATACCCAGACTTTGTAAGGATCTTGGTCTTTCCTCCACGGAAGATCTCTTTGCTCTCTTTCAAACCAGCCGATTAAATCCTTTTGAAATTCTTCCTTATTTATATTTGTTACGTTTTTTAAAGAATTAGACATTTTTTTGCCTCCAAAAAATTAAACAAGTACATACTAAGGGAATATAATAGCTTATCCCATTCATTTTTTACGAAATCTTAAAATTGGACCGTGATTACACAGTAAATGTTACAACTACTTTAAAGTAACGATTAATCACTACTTTTACAAGAAAATTATTGATAAAATTAAGATACGAGAAGGATTAAATATTTCCTAAAAAGGAGGGAGATTCCTTTGGATACCGGTACACACGTAGTGATGGGATTAGCTTTAGGAGGACTTGCGACACTCGATCCCGTTGTAGCAAGCAGTTCCGCAACAGCAACTAGTGTCATGATTGCAACTCTGGTTGGCTCCCAAGCCCCCGATATCGACACAGTATTAAAGCTTAGAAACAATGCCGTTTATATTCGTAACCACCGTGGAATCACACACTCCATCCCAGCTGTATTGCTTTGGCCTTTAGCCATCACAGCTGTTATTTATCCAATATTTCCAGATGCCAATTTACTTCATTTATGGCTTTGGACCTTTTTAGCTGTGTTTCTTCATGTTTTCGTCGACATTTTCAATGCATATGGTACGCAGGCGTTACGGCCGTTTTCTTCTAAATGGGTAGCGCTTGGTATTATTAACACGTTTGATCCATTTATTTTTGCGATGCATATTGTTGGCATAATTGCTTGGGTGTTCGGAGCACATCCTGGTTATACGTTTATCGGTGTGTATGCCGTCTTGGTTGCTTACTATATTTTTCGATTTATTACCCAGCGAAAGGTTTATCATGAGGTGAAAAAACTTGTTCCAGATGCAACAGATATCATTATTGCTCCAACCATGAAGTTTCACCAGTGGCGAATTGCTGTCATGAATAAAAACCAATTCTTTGTTGGACGTGCCCATGATAACAAAGTGCGTATTCTTGACCAATTTAAACGTGTTGCTGTTCCTGAGACCCCAGTTCTTGAAGCAGCAAAGCTAGATAAAAACCTTTCAGCTTTTCTATCGTTTTCTCCTGTTTATCGGTGGGAAGTTGATGAATATGATACGTATTACGAAGTACGTTTTATTGATCTAAGGTATCGCAGTAACGGTCATTACCCATTTGTGGCCGTTGTTCAATTAGATCTTGATCTTCAGATCCTTTCCTCTTATACTGGTTGGATCTTTAGTGAGGAAAAATTACGTAAAAAGCTGGATATTATCCCTGGATAACGAAAAGCGATGTCTCCGGTAGACATCGCTTTTTAATGTAGTTCATTTGGGTCCTGCTCTAATAGATGCTTATATTTCGGATTGGAAGCGACAAAATCATGAAGCTTATCCCCATAATAATCGATCCATTGTCGAACAATTTTTTCAGTCATCTCGCTCCCTCGGTAGGAGTAACCAGCCTTTGCTCTTGTTGTCTCAAAATCATCCCACAAAAGTTCCACCCATGTCCGAGCCTGCCCAAATGAAAGTTTGTCATTTTTTTCTAATAGTAATTCAATTAGTTTTTGCTGATAATGTTCCATTCATTTCACCTCTTTTCCAGTTATCGATACCCTCAGAGTAAAGCATACTAATAGTGCTTGATTATTTCATCACTCATTTTTAGGAGGTATAGCGATGCGAAATAAAGCAAAGGATTTTGCAAACCAAAACGGTAATAAATTTCAGGGCGAACCAAGGGCGAGACCTGAATTTGCTTCCAAAAGAGCGGATGGAACGATTAATACACATCCACAAGAACGGATGAAAAATTCTAGTACTCGAGGTTAAATTAATTATCGGGAATCAGCTTGTCTGGTTCCCTCTTTTCTCAGCATCGAGATTGGCAATGCCTCTTCCTTTTTGCTCCCCGCTAATCGGTAGCCCCACGCAAACACTCCGTTTAAATAATCGATTTTAAAATAAGCGCCTGGATCTCCTTCAATCTCATATATATCACCAGGGTTAAAATCTGATGGATTTAATAAATAGGCTTTAGCCATTATCGCTTTTCTTTCTAATACGGCATATTCATTTACCATCCCTAATTGCTCTGCTTTTCTTGCCTTCTCATTTAGTTTAGCTATTTCTTGATGTAATTCGAATTCAGAAAGTTCACTGTAACGTTTTTCTTTTTCCATCCCAACCACCTGCTTCTTAGGCTGTATTTTCGTATACGTAATGGTACCATAATATTATTCCAGACGAAAGGAAGATACATATTGAAATCTGTTATTATCACGGGAGCTGGAACAGGCCTTGGTCGAGAGCTTGCCCTAAAGTATGGAAAGGAAGGCTTCCATCTTATTTTAGTTGGAAGGTCAGAAGAAAATTTATCCGAAGTAAAAATTCTACTGAATGACGCACATATAACCGTTATGGATATACGAACCAAACGGGAGGTTGACGAGAAAATCAAACTCCTTTTAAAGGAGTATAAAGTGGTCGGACTTATTAACAATGCCGGGATTGGATTTTTCGGTCCTTTTGAAAAAACAAATGAAAATGAGATCGAGGAGATGTTCCAAACGAATGTGCTCGGCACCATGTATATGACTCAAGCTGTTCTCCCAAATATATGCGAATTAGACGGAAGCTTTGTTATGAATATCATTTCAACCGCTGGACTTCGGGGAAAAGTGAATGAGGCGGCCTATGTCGCAAGTAAATTTGCCGTTCGAGGCTTTACTGAAAGCTTACAGAAGGAATATGAAGAAAAATCTGTTCTTATTTCAGCGGTGTATATGGGTGGGATGAACACACCCTTTTGGAAAGGTTCCAAGCATGTAAAGGACCCTTCCAAATTCCGTTCTCCAGCAGAAGTGGCAGAGATTATTTTTTCACAGAAAGAGAAAGAATGTGTAGTGATCGAGTCCAAATAAACCATATTATTTGGACTCTAAGTACTTGGTAATAACGTCAATAGAAAAACCTTTTCGATAAAGGGCCTGCTTCATTTTTTGCGCATACTCATATCCAGTATATTTACTGTATTTTCGCTCCAACTTTTCTGCTTGATAACGCAATGACTCCAGTTCTTCGTCATCACTTGTTTCTTCCATTTGCTCCAAAGCAATTTGGTTGATCTCTGAGCTATATCCTTTCCTAAATAAAAGCTGTCCGATCTTTTGTTTCATGATTTTCTGTGATTCTTGTTTGTTTTTCTTCATATATTTCTCACATACAGCAATAGCCTTTTCAAGCTGCAGTTCAAAGGGAAACTCTTCAATTGCTTCAAGAATATAAGCTTCTGATATTCCCTTTTCCTTCAGTTCTCGCTTGATGACGGTTGGTCCTTTATCCGTTGTATTCATTTGTGTTCTTACATAGGCAAAAGCAAGCTGTTCGTCATTTAGGAAGTGGAATTCATTCAGCTTATGAATAACCTCTTGAATGATTACCTCATCCACTTCTTTTTCAATTAAATGCTTTCTTATTTCAGCTTCCGTTCTCATCATTCGTGCTAAATAATTCACTGCTGTGTTGTAAGCTTTTCGAATATCATCTGAATACGCTATTTCCGAAAGAAGAAGATCATCAAGTACCATGCCCTTTTTCAAGCTGTGTTTAATTAGTACGTCCTCATCCACACTAAAACCATATTCTTCTCCTTTTCCATGATCAAGAAAAATATTATAACGATCGGTTCGTTTTTTTTGAGCAGTTATTTTTGTGATTGTTGGCATCTTTATTCACCTCTTATAGTAATGTAGCACATTCGAGTACGTTGAATATGAAGCAATCGTGTAGAATAAAAGCAAATGATTTTTTATAGGAGGAAAGCTGATGCGAATTGCCATTACAGGCGGGACTGGACTTGTCGGCAAAGCTCTTACTGAATCCCTCAGAGCGGATGGCCATGATCTTTTTATTTTAACGCGAAATGAGGAAAATGGGTATCAAAAGGGGGTCACTTATGTGAAGTGGCTTTCTAGAGATGCGGATCCTGCAAGTGAGATTGAAGCTGTTGATGTAATCATTAATCTCGCTGGTGAGTCCATTAATAGTGGACGTTGGTCAGATGAAAGGAAAGCGCGAATAGTAAATAGCAGAGTAAGTGCAACGAACGAAGTAGTTTCTATCATTAAGCGCTTAAAGCAAAAACCAAAATTACTTATTAATGCCAGTGGAATTGGTTTTTACGGTACCTCAACTGTTGATACTTTTACTGAAGCAACTGAAAAAGCCGGAAATGATTTCCTTGCACAAACAGTGGAAAAATGGGAGGCTGCAACCCTAGAGGCTAGAGAACTTGGTGTTCGAACCGTATTTGCCCGCTTTGGAGTAATTTTAGACAAGAAGGATGGTGCTTTGCCAAGGATTGCTCTTCCTTATCATTTGTTTGCAGGAGGAACGGTTGGCTCTGGAGATCAATGGCTTTCTTGGATACATATTAAAGATGTCGTTAACGGAATTCGGCATGTGATTGATTCAACTGAGCTGTCTGGCCCCATCAATTTTTGTGCTCCTGAGGCAGTGACGATGAAGAGCTTTGGAAAAACGCTTGGATCTGTCTTAAATCGTCCTCACTGGATTCCTGCCCCCTCGTTTGCACTTCAGCTTTTACTTGGTGAAATGAGCATGCTTGTGCTAGAAGGTCAAAGAGTTATTCCAGAAAAATTACTTAAAAGCGGTTTTTCGTTCACATTTCCGACTCTTCCAGAAGCTCTTCATAATATTTACTCATAAAAGAAGTATGCAAATGGTTCGTTAAGGTAAAAATTAGTAACGTGAATATTACCTTAATGAAAGGATGTTTTTTGAATGAGTGATAAGAAGAAAAAGGATAAGTCTAAAAGCACGTTGTCAAGCATGCAAGAGGTAACTTACTCACGAGAGTTCAAGCTTGCTGACCAAGCAGGAGGATTCTCAGGTAAAAAGTCGAGACATTAAACTTTTTCCATTCATAACAATGTCCGGGAAGGTAAATGATAAAAGTACGGGAATATGTTACATTTCCGTACTTTTTTCTATGAAAGGGGCAGATGGCATTGAGTAAAAAACAAACACTTCCACAAACACCAAAAAATATGAAATCAGACGGGTTGGATGTAGAATTTAGCCGCGATCTAGCGGACCATGACGACTTAGAAGCAATGGCTCGTTCAAAAGCAGCAGATAAGCGTGCAAAAAGCGGGCAGAACCAAAAGTTCTAAGGAAGAGATTAAAGTTGTGCACAACATTATCCACATCCCTGTGGATAATGTTAACAATTCACCTTAAATATGTATATAAAGGGCTCCCTCTACCAATAGTTATTCACAACCCTTCACAAAACCTGTGCAAAACTGGGTGACAGACACCCTTCGTGGACACTTTAGGCTATTTGTCCATCGAGGGTGTCTGTCACCGCTCGTGGACACTTTGGGTGAATTTGTCCACCAGTGGCGGACAGTCCTCTCATCTTCCTCGTTAAAATGATACATGACACTAGAATTTCCCTATGATAATATGATTCTTGTAGTTACATAAATTTAGTAACCCTAATTATCACCCAAAAGGAGCTGAAGCGCTTTGAAAATCGAGTTGATTGATCGTTTTATTTCTTATGTTGTTATTGACACGCAATCAAATGACGAAAGCAACATTTGCCCTTCCACCCCTGGTCAGCTTACACTTGCCAATAAGCTTGTAGATGAGCTAAAGTCAATTGGCCTAGAAGATATTAGTATAGATGAAAATGGCTATGTTATGGCCACCCTTCCAGCAAATACAGATAAAGAGGTTCCAACGATTGGTTTCTTAGCCCATCTTGACACCGCGACCGATTTTACCGGCAACGGAGTGAATCCATTACTTCACGAAAACTATGACGGCAACGATATCGTTCTCAACGAAGACCTACATATTGTCCTTTCACCAAAGGATTTTCCTAATTTAAAAAACTACATCGGACATCATTTAATTACAACCGATGGAACTACTTTACTTGGCGCTGACAACAAAGCTGGAATAGCGGAAATTATGACTGCTATGGCCTACTTAGTACAGCATCCTGAGATTAAACATGGGAAAATTCGTGTCGCGTTTACACCTGATGAGGAAATTGGACGTGGACCACATAAATTTGATGTTGATCAATTCGCTGCCACTTATGCCTATACAGTGGATGGTGGACCTATTGGAGAGCTTCAATACGAAAGCTTTAGTGCTGCTGCTGCAAAGATAACAATCAAAGGAAATAATATACACCCGGGTACCGCGAAAGGTAAAATGGTTAATTCAGCTAAGATCGCAATGGAATTAAACAGCCTCCTTCCAAATGAAGAAGCACCGGAATATACAGAGGGCTACGAAGGCTTCTATCATCTTCTCTCCTTCCATGGAGATGTTGAAAAGACTGTCCTTAGTTACATTATTCGAGATTTTGACCGCACAAGCTTCAATAATAGAAAAGCTACGATGGAGAAAATTGTTACAAACTTAAACGCGAAGTACGGGCAAGGAACCATTGAGCTTGAGCTTCACGATCAATACTTTAATATGAGAGAAAAGATTGAACCGGTTAAAGAGATTGTTGATATTGCTCACGAGGCAATGACTAAGCTTGGCATTGAGCCGATTATCGAGCCCATTCGTGGAGGAACTGATGGTTCTCAACTTTCCTATATGGGTCTACCAACTCCAAATATTTTCACTGGCGGAGAGAACTTCCATGGGAAATTTGAGTTTATCTCCATTGATAACATGCTAAAGGCAACAAATGTGATAGTGGAAATCGCTCGACTATTTGAGGAAAAAACAAACTAAAAGGTGACTGTGCGCCCCACGTGGACAAATCAGCCTGATCTGTCCACGGAGGGTGTCTGTCACCTTAATTTGTTTGCGAAGTGGGTTATCTTGGTTTCATCAAGATTAAATTGGCTTTCTTTTACTTTGTGAACTTTTTTGATGATGAATCTTTCTAGCATATTCATTTTTGCGAAGTCCAGTTCATAGCCAAATACTTCCTTAGCAACTGCCTGGTCTATTAAGCTTTGAGGAAATGCTTGATTAAACTCCTCTGCTATGACAGATTGGTCCGGGTGTCCTGCACACAAAAATAATCCAACCTTTTTTGAAAGTAAGGTTTCTAGATGGGTTTCCAAATAGGATTTGAGTTCTTTTTGAACTCTCCCCATATAGATGGATCCCCCTATTATTACTGTTGAATAGTCAGAAAGACCTGGTACCTTGTCCTTTAAAACATTCACTGTATTAACATTGCTAAACTTCTCTCTTAGCAGGTTTACCGACTTTTCCACCGTTCCATGCTTCGTGGTATAAATGATTAAAATACTCAATTTTTCTCCTCCTCTCTCCCGTTTTGACTATAACCTAACTAACTAGTTGCAATATATTCTTCAAGCAAGTTCTATCTATTTCTATCTTACTAATTCCACTTCTTAAATATCTTTTTATAGTAAAATATTCACAAAATCTTCAGATATTTATAAAAGAATAATCAGTCACTTTTCCCTATAAACATTTTCAAATTATTCTGATATATTTGAATCACTCGTGTTACTAAATAATTGAAATTCTACATACCTTTTCAACTAGTAACATAGACCATAGGATGGAGGGAAAAATTTGAAAATCTCAAAAGTTATATCCACAGCCGCTGCTTTAGCACTAAGTGTAGGGATGCTATCTACAACTCTACCAATTAGTTCAAAAATAGCAGCAGAATCAGCAAGTGGTTCACACGCTTCCCACTCACATGCAAGTGGTTCCCCCTTTGACCTCGGAATTGCCAATGACGAGCGATTAATCAAAATGCTAAAAGCATCAGGCAAAATCGCACAAAATGCAAGCCCAGCTGAGGCAGAAAAAGCTTTAAACAAATTCCTACAAAACAAAGCAACATCAGCTGAAAAGGAAGCTGGTGAACTCCATGAAAAGGAAGAAGATGTTCGGGCCGCTCTTCAAAAGGAAATGAAAACTTCTAGCTTAACAAATGGAAATGGAAACAAGCTAGGTCAGACAAAGAATCAATCCGTTGACTCTGTTCAAGAAGAAGCATGGGACGGGGGCACGAGAACAGATAAAGTACTGGTTGTACTAATGGAATACCCTGACCTCCCTCATAATACACTTACCCCAGAAGAAACCGATATGTACTACGGGGGTGAAGAGGCATATTCTCAAGCTCACTATCAGGACATGCTTTTTGGAACAGGTGGATGGAAAGGTCCAGATGGCAAAACCTATGTATCTATGAAACAATATTATGAACAACAATCTGGTGGTAGCTACTCTGTCGAAGGTACGGTCGCTGGATGGTACAAAGCTAAAAACCCTGCTGCATATTACGGTGGAAACGTCCCTACTCCTGATGGTAGCGACGCAAGACCAAGAAACTTAATTGCTGAAGCACTTAATGCTGCAGCAGCAGATCCAAATGTTAATCTGGAAGAATATGACGAATGGGATCGTTACGACCTTGACGGCGATGGAGATTATCTTGAGCCAGACGGACTCGTTGACCATCTAATGGTTATCCACTCTGGTGTTGGTGAAGAAGCTGGCGGTGGAAAAATCGGTGGAGACGCGATTTGGTCACATCGTTGGAACCTGGGTGGAGTTTACCCGATTGCTGGAACAGAAGCTACTGTCCCTTATTGGGGTGGAACAATGGCTGCTTACGACTACACAGTTGAACCTGAAGACGGCGCAGTCGGAGTTATGGCTCACGAATTCGGCCACGATTTAGGCCTTCCAGATGAGTATGACACTCAGTACACAGGTCAAGGTGAACCAGTTGGTTACTGGTCTATTATGGCAAGCGGCAGCTGGGCGGGCGCTCTACCTGGTTCTATGCCAACCGGCTTTAGCCCATACATGAAAGAAATGCTACAAGCTTCTGCAGGTGGTAACTGGCAAACAGGTACTGAAATTGACATTGCAGATGTATCTAAGGCAGGCGTTGAAGTCCTTCTTGATGAAGCAGCTTCAAAAGGTACTAATAACGATGTGTTAAAAGTAACACTTCCTGACAAAGAAACAGTCATTACTTCTCCATACAGTGGGGAATCAATGTATTTCTCAGGTAGCGCCAATGATTTAGATAACTCTTTATCTACTACTCTAGATTTAACGGATGCAACATCAGCTAAGTTGACATTCAAAACATGGTACGACATTGAAGTTGATTGGGATTATGCTTCCGTTCAAGTTAATGGTGAATCAATTCCGGGAAACCTAACAACAACAACTAATCCACATGACCAAAACCCTGGGAATGGAATCACAGGCTCTTCTAATGGGAAATGGGTGGATGCAGAATTTGATTTATCAGCTTTCGTTGGTGAAGAAGTTGAACTTTCTATCAACTACTGGACTGATGTAGCTGCAGTACTTCCAGGTCTTTATGTAGACGATGTAGCAGTAAGTGTTAACGGAGAACAAGTTGTATTTGATGATGCTGAAGGAGAATCATCATTCGTATCTGACGGCTTCTCAAAATCAAATGGAGTTGTAACTTCCGAACATTACTACTTGCTGGAATGGCGCAGCCACAACGGCGTTGACGAAGGATTAGCAAATATTCGTCGTGGTGCTAGCTTAATGAGTTATGACCAAGGCTTAGTCGTTTGGTATGTTGATAAAAAGTTCGATTCTAACTGGACAGGAATTCACCCTGGCGATGGTTTTGTTGGTGTCGTTGACGCGGATCAGCACACGAATTACTGGAGTGACGGTGCAGTTGGTTCTACTCGCTATCAAATTCACGATGCAGCCTTCAATGTTAATAAAACAGATAAAATGTTCTTAGATTACACTAGTACTCTAGGAATCACAATGAAAGATAATTTTACTCAACGCTCTCCATTATTCGATGACAGTGCAGATTATTCAAACGAAGGTTTGGTTGATGCTGGACGTAACGTACCTCAATTTGGGTTAAAGGTTCGCGTAATTGGCCAAAGCTCTGATGGCACAGTTGGTAAGATTCTTCTATTTAAATAATAACTAAGACGGACGATGGAGTGCGCTCCATCGTCTTTTTTTGTCGTGCTTCCATTTTTTTCTGAAAATTAAAATCCTTTTTGATATGATGAATGTAAAGATTCAAACTACTTAACGGAGGCCATTTATGGAACGTTTGACTGACCATTTAATTGTCATTTCGTTTGACTGCTTATCAAGCCTAGATTTTCCTCTTCTAGAAGCACTACCGAATTTTCAAAAGCTATTAAGAAATAGCTCCTACTGTAAAAATGTTCAGACGATTTATCCCTCTGTTACGTATCCATGTCACGCAACAATCGTTACTGGAAAACTGCCTAAGAATCATGGAATTATTAATAACACCCTACTCCAGCCTGGAAAGGTCTCTCCAGATTGGTATTGGTACAGAAGAGATATCCAAGGAACTACCTTGTATGACGAAGCAAAACAAAAAGGGATGAGTACAGCTGCTCTTCTTTGGCCTGTTACAGCAAAAGCAAATATTGACTATAATATGCCCGAGATATTCGCCAATCGTCGATGGCATCACCAAATTCCTATTTCTTTAATGAATGGAAGCTCGCTTTATCAGCTTGAAATGAACAAAAAATTCGGCCATATCAGAAAGGGACTTTCCCAGCCTGAGCTCGATGACTTTGTACTTGAAGCTGCTGTTGAAACCATTCGTATAAAAAAGCCAAACCTAATGCTGATCCATTTTACCGATCTTGACACAAAGCGGCATGAAACTGGTTTTTCATCAAAAGAAGCAATTGCAGCGATTAAACGACACGACCAAAGACTCGGCCGAATAATGGATGCCCTACAGTCGGCAGGAATTTTTCATCAATCTACTATTATCGCATTAGGCGATCACAGTGCCCTCGATGAGTCTAAAGTGTTAAAGCCTAATGTACTTTTTCGTGAGCACGATCTTCTACAAGTAGGGAAAAATAATCAAGTTACCAACTGGAAGGCATACTGCAAAAGCTGTGATGGATCTGCATATATTTATATAAAGCATCAAGACCAAGAGACTTTGACACGTGTTCGTGAATTACTGGACCGTTCTGAAATCGAAGCAATATGGTCTTCAAAAGAAGCTTCTCAATTCGGAGCAGACCCAAATTGCAGCTTAATGATAGAAGCCGCTAGAGGATATTACTTTCATGAATCACTTGAAGGCGCTTTTATTGATGAAGTTACGGAAACAGACGTTGCATCAAAAAAGTATACAAAAGCTTGCCATGGCTATTCACCAGAAAAAAGTGACTACAATACCCTCTTCATTGCAAGCGGCAATGGAATCCGCACCGGCCAAGCCCTCACATCTATGAGGCTTATTGATGAAGGACCAACACTTGCTCGCCTCCTTGGACTCGACCTTGGGGCAATTGATGGGAGAGTGCTAGAAGAGTTACTAATAATGTAAAACGTTTGTAAAAATAGTTCCAAACCTAATCTATGAAGCTATTTTTATGTAAAATGGAAGTAACCATCCAAGGGGGAATCTTATGAAGCGCTTTAACAGAGAAGAAAAAAGCTGGATTATGTATGATTGGGCAAGCTCTGCTTATTCTATCATTATCTCTACTGCTGTCTTTCCACTGTTTTATAAGGCAGCAGCTAATAACTCCGGAGTTGATGCAGCCGATTCAACTGCGTATTTAGGCTATACCATTGCAATTGCAACATCAATTCTTGCTCTAATAGCTCCCATATTGGGTACAATTGCTGATTATCAAGGCTTTAAGAAAAAGTTCTTCACCTTCTTTGTTGCATTAGGGATATCAATGACAGCAGCACTAGCATTTGTCCCGAGTGATCAATGGCTATGGCTTTTAATCTTTTACACGATAGCTGTAATCGGTTCGTCCGGATCCAATGTATTTTATGATGCCTTTTTAGTTGATGTTGCCACAGAGGACCGAATGAGTCGTGTGTCTGCACGTGGGTTTAGTCTTGGATATATTGGAAGCACCATTCCTTTTATCATTAGTATCGCGGTTATTATGCTTGCACAATCTGAGATCATTCCCATCACTACTACTTCAGCAAGTCAAATCTCATTTGTCATTACAGCTCTTTGGTGGGGGTTATTTTCGTTACCAATATTCAAAAATGTACATCAAATTTATTACATTCCTCGTGACCCTAAACCTGTAGCAAGCAGCTTCAAAAGGCTAGCTGAAACCTTTAAGGAAATTAAAAAGTATCGAGCTTTATTCTTATTTTTACTAGCGTATTTCTTTTACATCGATGGTGTTGGTACCATTATTACGATGTCGACTGCATATGGAACGGATCTGGGTATTGGTTCTACGACACTATTAATCGTATTATTTGTTACCCAAGTTGTTGCTGCTCCCTTTGCAATTCTGTACGGGAAGCTAGCCGAAAAGTTCTCTGAGAAAAGAATGCTTTACGTTGGAATCATAGTTTATATAATTGTTTGTATTTATGCGTTCTTTCTTGAAACAGCCACTGATTTCTGGATACTGGCCATGCTTGTAGCCTCATCTCAAGGTGGAATTCAAGCCTTAAGTCGATCATACTTTGCAAAGCTTGTACCAAAGGAACGCTCTAATGAGTTTTTTGGCTTCTACAATATTTTTGGAAAATTCGCCTCGATTATGGGGCCACTACTTGTTGCAGCAACGGCTCAAATAACAGGCCATACAAGCAGCGGTGTTTTCAGCCTTGTAATCTTATTTATTATTGGTCTTGTAATATTAACAAAAGTACCTGAACCAAAGTCTTCATAATGGAGTAAAACCCACCGTATGGTGGGTTTTCTTGTATGACTAAATCTTGAAACCTGCTGTTAATTCTCGTAGATTTTTCGCCATTTCAGACAACTGTTCGGTTGTTCCCTCAATATTGGTCATCGTTGCGAGTTGTTCTGAAATACTTGTACGAATTTCATCAGTGCCTGTAGCGGTTTCTCCTGCTGTCTGTGCTAAATTACTCATTGCCATTTCCATTTCATTTGTTGATAATGCTTGTTTTTCAGCTGCTGCATCAATTTGGTTAATCTCATTTAAAATCTCTTGAATATGAGAAATAATATGTTGAATGGCATCGGATACTTCATTGGATTTCTCAACTCCAGCTGTTACCAACTCCTCTACTTCTAGAACAGACGAAACGGCTGAAGATGTTTTCACTTGGTTTTCCTGTACTAAATTTGAGATTTGTAAGGCTGCCCGATTGCTTTCGTCTGCAAGCTTACGAATTTCATCAGCAACAACACTGAAACCTTTCCCCGCTTCTCCAGCACGTGCTGCTTCAATCGCTGCATTCAACGCTAACAAATTCGTTTGAGCAGAGATACCCGTAATAATCTGAATGAAATCACTAATTTTGTTTGAAGAGGTATTCAACTCATTAATGACTATGGTCACGTCTTTTGACGATGCAGCAATATCTGAGATAGACGATACTACTTCCGTTATCTTTTTTGAGCCATTTACAGCTGCCTCATGAACCAATCTAGTATTATCTGCTGTTTGTTTCGTTGCTTTTGAAGTACGACTAGAGAAGCTTGCCATTTCAATTAAATTTCCTGTCGTTTCCTCCATTACTGCCGCACTTTGCGAAGTTCCAGATGCAATTTCTGAAACGGTATAAGTGATTTGCTCAAGTGATTTTGTCGTTTCACTTGTTGCATCTGTTAACTGGTCACTTGATTCTGAAATAGTTTCAGCGGATCCAGCTACTTCTTTTATGATTTTTTGAAGCTTTTCTACAAAGGTATCAAAACTTTTGCTTAGCTCGCCAATCTCATCTTTACTTTCGTACCCTATTCTGGCCGTAAGATCTCCGTTACTTTCGGAGATTTCCTTGAGCTTAGATGTGACTCTTCTTGTAGGGATACTGATAGATCTAGCAATAAAAATGGAAAGCAATAAGGTGGTCACAAATGCAATTACAATCACAATAATCGTTATTACTAAAGTCGTCTTGTAAACAGTCTCACTCTCGTTATACGTGTTTTCAGCTTGTGCAATTTGTAGATCGATGATTTTATCAAGTGTGCTTACTGCTTCCTTTTTTGTTGAATCTAGTAGCAACATTTCCTGAGGGGGTCCCTGACTTTCTACATTGGTCTCCGTCTCTGCCTGCTCCTGTACACTTTCTACCCCATTGCTTTCGAGGAAAGATGTCATCGCCTCTATATACTCATTGTAGCTAGCCATAAATTCATTGTAGTTACTATTATTCTTATATTCTTCTAGGCTTTCATTTGTACTGGCAATTTGTTCTACGATTTCATCTTGAATGGATTGCATCTCTTCCTCATCTTCACTAGCATCCTTAAGTGAATTGGCTAGAGTTCTTATGTTTTCAATATCCGATTTAATTGACTCCAGTTTAACGATTGGTACGAGATTTTCATTATTTAGTGTTTGAATATTCGAGTTCACTTCTGAAATTTGAACAAGGGACGTTACTCCACTTATAATAAGAAAAATAAAAAAGCTAACTGTGAGAACAGCAATTTTCTGTCCAAATTTGAGATTTTTCAATAGATTCATTTTTTTTCTTCCTTCCACGACTATTTCATATAGGTCATTCTAACTAAAGAATGTTTCTATATTAAAAAGGAAGTATGAAAAAAGTATGAACAAAAAAAGCTTGAAGTCCTGGCTTCAAGCTTTTCGGTCTATATTAATCTCACTTAAGTGATAACACTTCATCAAGTGTTTTTCCATCAATAAATACAGACACTTTGTTCACACTATCAAACTGAAGTGCCGTTTCTTCAATTTGTGCCTTTACCCGAGGGTTATCAAGTGCCCCACCAAGTTTTAGATTGCCTGTTAGTTCAATAACTGCCTCACCATCGTCAATTATCACACTTTTAATTTCTAAGTCTGATTGATAAAGAGAATGATAAAACCCAGATTGGCCGTACATTTGCTCATTTAAGGATAAAAGCTTGGTAAGTGCTGCCTTTAATGGGGCCTTTGTAGGTTCAATATCCACTAGTACCGGTATAGCACTATCGTTTGCACCAATCTTTTTTCCGCTAGCTCCATTGTCTTCTATTCCAATAAGGAATATTTTCACCTTTGTCACACCTGTACTTCCTTGATCGGTTGTACCCGGATTGTCATCTGAGTCTCCGGCATCCTGCTCTTGCCCCGGATCCTTTACTGGCTTTTCCCCAGACGACTGATTGTCCCCATCATTGCTTGTAGGCTTCTCTCCCACTGATGGTTGTGACACGGGCTTTTCTTCAACATCGCTCTTCGTACATCCAATAAGTAAAACAAATGAAATGAGTAGTAGTCCGAAAAGTTTCCTCACCCTTTCCCCCTCCATACTATTGTCTTACTTCATTATATTACGATGAAAAAGAAGGTTACCTAATAGAGGAAAGAAAAATTTTTTTTACATTAAAGAGGAATAATGTTAGAAAGACACATCATAATCAAAAATATCCCCCATCTAGCCGATAGAGCTTGCGATATCTTTCATTTTCTTTAAGTAAATCCGAGTGTATGCCATCAACAGTAATTTTCCCTTGTTCAATTAATAAAACTCGATCAGACCGATCGATAAAGGTTAAATGATGAGTAATCCATAAAATAGTCTTGTCTTTACACACATCAAATATCGTCTCAAGTAACTGCTTTTCTGTTACTGGATCAAGTCCCACCGTTGGTTCATCTAAAATAATTATCGGTGTGTCTTGCAGAAGAACTCTGGCAAGAGCAATTCTTTGTCTTTCTCCTCCCGAAAAACGTATCCCGGTCTCATGTAAAGATGTATGATAACCGTTGGGCAGAGATTCAATATACTCATGAAGTTGAACCTGACGAGCAGCCCAGTAAACTTCCTCATCTGTTGCACTTGGTTTTCCGAGCCGTATGTTATTCAAAATACTCGTATCAAATATATATGGCTGTTGATTCAAAATAGCAATCCAGTTCGAAACCCTACCTTTTAAAGTAGTCGCTTCTACACCATTTATCTTAATTGACCCCTCTGATGGTGACATAGCACCTTCAACCAACGTAACAATAGTTGATTTTCCCGCACCACTTGGACCTAAGAGTGCGACCTTTTCCCCTCTTAAAATGGACATGTTTACCCCATCAAGTATATTCCTGTCATCATAATGAAAGGACACTTGATTCAAGTCTAACATTGCTTCACCGGATGGAACGGAATCATGATCTTTCTCCTTCTCCCATCTATTTTCTAAAGTTGATAATTGGTTAAGCCTCTCAAACGAGTCACGATAGGAAGGAATTTCACTGATACTATCTGATATAGGTAAGAACACTTCCGTCAATGGGAAAAGAATTAACACAAATGCCGCTATAAATGTATACGGAATGCTTCCACTTCCGCTTTCCTGGGCTGTCCATGCAAGCATAGAAACAACCATAACAGCTATAAACAATTGAGCTATGGTATTCCGCCAACGGTCAAACTTCATCTTTTTTGAGTCAATATGGGTTAATTCTTTCTCCTGCATTTCGTAAGCTTGGATGAATTCATTTTGCCTACCGCTAAATTGCCATTCACTTATCCCCATGACAGCATCGGTTAATTGCTCATATAGATGATGTCGCTTCTTTTTCACTTGCTTCACCTTTGATTTCGTAACGAGTAGGGTAATTAACGGAAATAGAAATACTAAGACTGCACCATATATGGCCATTACCAGTGCAAAGGTAACCGAGTATACCCCTAAAACAATCAGTGAGATGCTATATAAAAGCAAAGCAACAAGACTAGGAAATACAGTTTTTATATAAATATCTTGTAGGCGTTCAATATCATCTGCAAGAACGCCAAGAAGATCACCTGTCTTTAACTTATATTGTGGTGATAAAATAAATGGCTCAATAGCTTTATATACTCGGACCCTCATACTCGAGAGAATTTTAAGTACCGCATCGTGGCTGGTAAGCCTTTCTACATACTTTGAAACGGCACGGCTTATACCAAATGTACGCACTGCTACGATAGGTACATATATCATTAATATCGTTTCCGGTTGTGTTGCCGCTTTTGAAATCAGGAATCCAGAGGTAAACATTAGAGAGGAAGACGAAATTACCGTCACCAATCCTAGTAGGATAACGATGAGAAATAATCGCTTATTTTCTTTTATATACGGGAGAATCCATCCTTTGTTACTCATACGCTCCCCTCCATTTGAGTTATTGCCAACTTATAATACTCTCCCTTTTTCTCCATAAGCTCCTTATGTGTTCCTTCTTCCACTACCCTTCCCTTTTTCAAAAAGTACACGTAATCCATTTCTTGCATCCAATGTATTCTATGGGTAGCAATAAATACTAGCTTGTTAGTAAACAAGCTTAGCATTTTTTCTTTCAACTCATATTCTGTCTCCACATCGAGGTGCGCTGTTGGTTCATCTAATAAAAGGACTTGTCTCTTCCCGAGGAAAGCTCTCGCTAATGCAACTCTTTGAGATTGTCCTCCACTTAAGGATCGTCCACCTTCTCCAATCTTTTCATGCAAACCATTCGGAAGTTCTTTCACGAGTTGCGATAATCCTGCTTGTACAACAGCCCACTCTACTTCTGCAGTAGTTGATTGTGGTGAGTAAAATTTAATATTATTCAAGAGTGTGTCATGAAAGATATACGGATGCTGTGGAATATAGTTCACCTGTTTTTGCCATTCTGGTTGATGGAGATGGGTACATCTTTGTTTATCTATCTGTATGTTCCCAACGCTAACCTCTACAAATCCAGCAATTGTATCAATTAAGGTTGACTTACCAGCCCCACTCTCTCCAACAATACCAATCTTTTGAAGTCCATTTACTGACAAACTTACCTCTGATAGTGACTCTACTCCATGCTGTTCATACTGAACGCTAATAGAATGAAGCTCCAATCTATTCTTATTGCTCCAGTTACTAATTTTAAGATTCTGCTCTACAGTAAACGGTGGGATATTAGCTATTTCTAAAAGCTTTCTACCTGCTTCTTGACCATTTAAGGTAGCATGATAATCAGATCCAATTTCTCTAATTGGTAAAAAATACTCTGGAGCTAATATTAAGATCGCCAAAGCAGGTTCTAATAACATTTCTCCATCCACTAATCGCAAACCTAGAAATACGGCCACTGTAGCAATAGATAGCATCGTAAAAAAATCCATCGCAAACGAAGAAAGAAAGGCGATCTTTAACGTACCCATTGATGTTTTTCGGTATCTTTCACTAACCTTTGCAATCTTTTCCGTATGTGAACGACTAAGCCCTAAATAGGTTAGCGTTTCGAGGCCTCTTAATGAATCCACAAAATGATTAGATAATATACGAAACATTCCCCATTGCTTATCTGCTTTCTTTTTCGCAGCTAATCCTAGCAATATCATAAAACCTACTAAAATTGGGACCGTTATAATTAAAATGATTGCGGAGGTTTTGTCTTGAAAAAAGATATAAGCAAGGATGCTAACTGGTATTACTGACATGTTTAGCATTTTAGGGAGAAATAAAATCAGGTACTGCTGAAATTGCGCAACGCCTTCTATCAATAGTGTAACGATGCTTCCTGTTCCAAGTTGCTTTGATACCCTAGGACCTATGTGGAACAAATTTGTTAATACCGTCTTTCGCAAGTCTGCACCTATTTTATTTGCATACAGGTATATAATTTTTTGTTTTATATGTACGGTCACATATCGAAGAATGAAAAATCCAACAAAAATACTAATCAATTGATTCAGGTCTTCAATCGCATCTCCATGAAATAGATGAGTGACCACCCGCGCAAGCAAAATCGCTTGCAGCAGAATGGCCACTCCTTGAATAGCAGTTAAAAAGGTAAGGACAGCAAGTATTCGTTTTATTCCTTTGTATTGCAGAAACCCCTTGCCCATTAATAAACCATTTCCTTCCCATCTACACGTTTTCTAAACACATAATAACTCCATATTTGATACCCAAGAACAAATGGAAGTAAAGTTATGGCCACATAAGTCATGATTTTTAGGGAATAAGCTCCTGAAGCAGCGTTGTATACCGTTAAATCATACAGACTATCGATTGAACTAATCATCACTCGAGGAAATAAACCAACAAATATAGTTGCAACGGTAAGAGCTATCCCTGCTCCACTAAAGATAAAAGCTAGCCCAACCTTTTTACTTTTTATAAAGAAAATCACTAGTATATAACTAACAACAATAAGTCCAATCATTGGAATAGTTGCTTCTCCTCGATAGGTGAAGAGATCAGTTTCAAAATAGGATAGTCCAACAAACGCTACTAGAGCAACTAGCACAGGAATCATTAATATATTCGCTAGCTCTCTAGCTCGAGCTTGTATATCCCCAACGGTTTTTAAAGAGGTAAATAATAGCCCATGTACTAAACATAAAAGAGTGACAGTCACTCCTCCAACGACAGTATAAACGTTCACATAGTCAGAAAAGCCAGCTCTTAATGTCATCGTTTCATCAATCGGCATTCCTCTTAAGATGCTTGAAAATAATACCCCGAACAAAAACGGAGGTAGCAAGCTCCCGAAAAAAATAACCCAATCCCATGACTGTGTCCAATTCACTTTGTCTACCTTCCCTCTAAATTCAAAAGCAACTCCTCTTCCAATTAACGCCAGAAGAACAAACACAAAAGGAATATAGTAGCCACTAAACATGGTTGCATACCAATGTGGAAAAGCTGCAAAGATTGCTCCACCTGCTGTTAATAACCATACCTCGTTCGCATCCCAAAAAGGGCCAATGGTATTGATCAGTACACGTCGTTCAAAATCATTTCTGGCTAATAGACGTACCGACATACCCACCCCAAAATCAAAGCCTTCCAGGAAAAAGAAGCCAATGAACAGAACAGCTACTAGTATGAACCAAAACTCACTTAACTCCATCACTGATACACCTCCTTGTCAAATGGGTCAATTGGAACATCAATCGATCGAACATCCTCATGATGATCAACTCCTTTTTTAATCTCTCTAATAAACAAGTACACAAGCACGATAGCTAAAATTAAATAGATAGCTGTAAACGCGATTAAAGAAAATAACAAAGACTGAACAGAAACATTTGGTGATACAGATGCAGCTGTTGTCATTAGTCCAAATACAGTCCACGGTTGTCTTCCAATTTCAGTCATGATCCATCCAGCAGAATTTGCGATAAACGGGAAAGATATAAGTCCTACTAACAGCTTTAAAAAGAACGTTCTCCTCATGAGTGATTCGGTAAATTGAAACCACAGACCTAATGCAGAAACCAAAATCATTACACCCCCAGCACCTGCCATAATGCGGAAGCTCCAAAACGTTGTTTTTACTGGTGGAATATAATTTCCTGGACCATACTTTTCTTCATATTCCTTTTGAAGCGTAAGCATTCCTGGTACACTACCGGAAAACTTCTCATATGTTAAGTAACTTAATATGTATGGAATGCTTATTTCGAATGAATTTTCTTTATTGTCTGTATCAATATGTGCCCATATTGTCCAAGCCGCAAGATCACCACTGTCTTCCCACAATGCTTCACTGGCAGCCATTTTCATCGGCTGTGATTCCATTAAATGCTTAGCCTGCTCATGTCCGCTAAAAGCTACCCCCACTCCAGATACGAGTGATACTACCATTGCTATTCGGAATGATCTTGCAAAAAATTCAACTTCTTGTTTTTTTAGAAGCTTATATGCACTAACACCACCAATAAAAAAGGATCCTGTAGCAAGCGCACCAAAAATGACATGTGGAAACTCAACGAGGAGCTGCGGATTTTTTAACAAAGCAAAGAAATCATTCATCTCTGCTCTCCCATTTTTCATAACAAATCCAACTGGTTCCTGCATAAATGAATTCGCTGCTAATATCCAAATTGCTGAAAGCATTGTTCCAATCGAAACAAGCCAGATACATAATAAATGGACTTTCTTAGATAGACGGTTCCAGCCAAAAATCCATAAACCGATAAAAGTAGACTCCATAAAAAAAGCTAATAAAGCTTCAATAGCAAGCGGAGCACCAAATACATCCCCGACAAATCTAGAATACTCTGACCAGTTCATCCCAAATTGAAATTCTTGAATAATTCCTGTTACGACCCCGACAGCAAAGTTAATCAGAAACAGATGACCCCAAAATTTTGCCATCTTCTTATAGATTTCTTCATTTTTGACGACATAGAATGTTTGCATTAACGCAACCATAAACACTAAACCAATCGACATTGGTACAAATAAAAAATGGAATATCGTCGTAGCTCCAAACTGAAGCCTTGCCAAAAAAAGCTCTGTCATTAGCCCTCACTCCTTTTGTTCATTAAATGTTCACTAATTCACAAGAGTGAGTATAGCTTAGAAATTTGTTTAAATGTTGAAGTAAATTTATACACTTTGTGACATTTGTAACACACAAGACAAAATTATAGAATTGTAGACAGGAAAAGCCACCCTATATTCCAAGGGTGGCTTTTCTTGTTTATTTAATTCCACCCAGAGAAAGCAAATTAATTGATCGTCTGTGGGGGCTCTTCCATCCAACCGTTCTGAATCATGATCTTTGCTCCCTCATGGGCATATTCAAAAATATCCTTCATATATGCTGCAAATTTTAAAGGTAAATCGTTGCGAAGGCTAAAAGCGGTTCCGATTGAATTTCCTCCTAACGAAAAGCTGCAGAAGAGACTTATACAGTGCATCATTATTTTATCTGAAAATGTGTCATTGAAGGTGTATCAGGCATTTTCATTTCCTCCACGCGTCAAAAAATAGTTTTCTTTATTTTGTACGTGAATAAAATAAAAATTCTATTGTTCTAATAATACCTACTTCTGGAAAATCATAATATTTCCTTTACTCTTCCAACCACACCATTTTCTAGCATCACCTTGATTCCATGCGGATGAGTAGGGCTATTTGTAAGGATTTTTGCAACCATACCTTCCGTTAGTTTCCCTGTTCGCTGATCTGCTTTTTGTACCACCTTTACTTGGCTACCTATTTTTATGTTTTCTCTTTTTTGAGACATCATCATTCTTTTCCGCTCCTCTATTATGAATAAGATAATTATCCACTATTTTCACCATATCTCCAAATGCTTAAAAAAGGTAGAAAAAAGGATATAGACCCAAAATAGTCTATATCCTTTTACTATTTATGAAAAGATTTTTTGTTCAAGTGTCACTTGATTGATCTTCTTAATATTTGGTTCAAACCCAATTCCAGGTAAGTCCGGTACAGTAATAAAGCCGTTGCTCATTTCTACTTCCGGTAAGATAATATCTTCCTTCCAGTAATGCGAAGAAGGGGCTGTGTCACCTGGAAGCGTAAAGTTAGCTAGTGATGTAATCGCGATATTATGAGCTCTTCCAATTCCTGCTTCTAACATTCCACCACACCACATGGGAATCTCATTTTTCACACACAGATCGTGTATCTTCCTTGACTCTGTAAGCCCTCCAATACGACCAATTTTTAAATTAATGATTTTACAGCTTCCGAGCTGAATAGCTTTTCTTGCATCTTCAGCTGAGTGGATACTTTCATCTAAACAGATAGGAGTCGAAAGCTTCGCTTGTAATGATGCATGATCAATGATGTCATCACAGGCAAGTGGCTGTTCAATCATCATTAAATTGAATTCATCTAATGCTTGAAGATGATCGATATCCTTTAATGTATAAGCACAATTGGCATCAGCCATTAAAGGAATCGCAGGAAATTCTCGGCGAATAGATTTCAATATTTGAATATCCCAATCAGGCTTGATTTTTACTTTAATACGCTTATATCCTTCTTTTAAGTACTCATCAATTTGCTTAAGCATCGCTGCTTCTGACTTTTGAATCCCTACACTTACGCCCACTTCTATCCGATCTTTCACTCCACCGAGCGCTTTAGACAAGGAAAGATTCTTTTCTTTTGCGTATAAATCCCAGACGGCACACTCTAATGCAGCCTTTGCATTATAATTGCCACGGATAAACTGAAAACGCTCAGACACATCATCCGGATGCGAAATGGGTTCTTTTAATAATAGGGGGATTAGAAAATCACTCATGATATGCCAATTGGTCTTTACTGTTTCTTCGTTATAAATTGGCTCAATAATTGAAACAGACTCCGCCCATCCTGATAAACCACTTTTCGACTGTACTTCCACGATAATGAAATCCTTATCCACCTCCGTACCGACACTCGTAGTGAACGGGGTTAACAGATCCATTTTTACATGCCTTAAAATGATGCTCTTTACTTCCATTTCACATTCCCCTTGCTATAGCTTTTGTAAAACGTAGTAGTAGTGGTTTTCCTTTTCCTTCAGCAAATCAGTAGCGGTGTAACCTTTTTTAAAATAGTGAAGAAACACCTTTCGAGTTGCCTCTCTCCATTGTTTAGCAAGTGAGAGATCTTCTGTTTTAATCGTCTGAAAATTCCCTGGTACCGATACGAAAAGGGTATCAGGAGCTAGGTTCAAATGAATTTCCACAGGATTTAAGTTTCCATTGAACTGATCTGTTCTTATAACGTGCAGCGCGTCTCGGTCTAAGTCCCTTTTCATACTCTTGGACTTTAGCCTCCACTCTACTAAAAAACGGTCGGTTGCCATTCCTGAGTTCAATCCATCATTCATCTCACCGTACACATCTTCCATATACGTAGAACAGACGCCGCCAAGTTTATGTAGGTTTAGATTTGCATTCACGGTTTCGAGCGGATCATATGTCCATGTGATTAACTCATAACCCTTAAGAAGCGCTGTTTTCTTCTGAGCCCATTTCAGTTTCTCGCCGACACCAAATGCACGATAATCAGGATGAATCCCGAGGCTGTGAGAGCAAAGATACGCTTTCGCTCCATCAAATCCTGGGAAGCTATATTGAAAACCAATAAGCTTCTCATGGAGAAAAGCACCAAGAACGAAGCCGCCATTTTTCACTGCGGCTACCGTTTGGTTGACCGGTACAGAATCTTCCAAACTCCAAATTAGAGCCTCTAATTCACGTACCTTTTCTAACTCTGTGACAGTTTGAAGGTTGCGAATGCTTACTTCATCGTTCAAATGTCTTCCCTCCTTTACCGGAGTCATTACCAAGTTTGTTTGTCCGCTTCCAATAACAGCTTTGTTAAAATTTTTGTTCCATTAAGTAATGCTGTAATGTCAAATTTCATATTAGGATGATGCAAGCCTGGTTCCAGTCCGCAGCCTAATCCAATCATGGTGGCAACCATATCTGGTCGCTTTAATGTGTAGAAGTGAAAGTCTTCTGCACCAGGAGAGTCACACATGGGTACGAGACATTTCTCTCCCAGCACTGATTTAATGGCTTCTTCAGCAAGCTTTACAGCATGTTCATTCTTTACTGCAGCAGGAGAATAACTATCTTGTTGGAAAACAATCTTTGTTTTCGTTCTATCCTCAATGGATTGAATCGATTGTTTTGCCTCTTCTATAAGCAACTTCATGGTTTCATTCGATTTTGCACGAAGATCAACGCTGAATCGTGCAGTTTCTGGAATAAGATTCGATGACTCTCCACAATGAAGCTCAGTCATTTTGATCGAGTATGGCACATCGGTTTGGACACGAATATTTTGAAAAGCTTGAACCAAAAGGGCGGCAGCTTCAATAGGATTATTGCCTTCCTCCGGTCTCGCAGCATGTGCCGGTGTTCCTTTAATCGTACCTCTTATACAGCTTGATGAACCGTGCAAGATCACTGGAGCCGCCATTCCATTTGCGACCTCAAATGCAGGGCGCAAATGAATTCCACAAAGAAACTTTACATTGTCTAGTGCGCCTTCTTCAATCATTTTAAGCGCACCCTCTGCCTTTTCCTCTGCTGGCTGAAAGATAAAACGAATGGTATGATGATGGTTTATTTTAGCAAGTGCAAGTGCTGTGAATAACACCATCGTACTATGACCATCATGACCGCATGAATGATTCGCTTGTACGACACCATCTATCTCTTGCAAGAGAGCATCCATGTCAGCACGAATCGCGATTACCTCATTACTTTCACCCTTAATTTCAGCAATCAACCCATAATGGCCATGAAAGGTTTGGACATCAAATCCAGCCCTTTCTAGCTTTTGCCTTACATACAGAGAGGTTTTTTCTTCCTTCCAGCTTGGTTCGGCAAGCTCATGAAGTTCTTTATACGTATTCAAAATTTGTTTCCGCTCTGTATCTATAAAGTTTTCCAAAAGAACCATTTGTGTCAGAACCCTTCTAGTTAAAAGATAATATGTGCTGCAATGGCAACAATCGGTAAAGTAATGGCCGTACGAATCAAGAAGATTAGTACTAAGTCTTTGAAGCTAACAGGTAGCTTTGAGCCTAGTAGTAATCCTCCCATCTCAGAAAGGTAAATCAGTTGTGTAACGGATACACATGCAATAACAAAACGTGTTAATTCACTCTCGATTCCACTTCCAATAATGGCTGGTAAGAACATATCCGCAAATCCAACAACCATCGTTTGAGCAGCCTGGTCTGCTTCTGGTATTTGCATTAACGTTAAGATTGGCTCAAATGGCTTTCCTAATATGGAGAACACCGGAGTAAATTCTGCAATCACTAAAGCAGTGACTCCAATAGCCATAACGATTGGTAGTACTCCCATCCACATATCAAGCACATTTTGAAGTCCTTCTTTTAATGTTGCCTTTACACTTGTATTTGTCTTTGCTTTACTAACTGCTTGTGCTAATCCCCATTGGGCATACGATGTACCAGCTGGAATACTCGTTTCCTTTACTAACTTAGCATGTTCATAGCCTGTGTCTGCTTTTCTAGAAAGCGGCGGAATACGTGGCATGATCACAGCTGCTGCTAATCCAGCAATAACGATCGTAGCATAATAATGAAGAAAGTATTTATCAAGATTCAAGTATTGAATGACTACAATGGTAAAAGTAATAGAAACAACAGAGAAGGTTGTAGCAATCACCGCTGCTTCTCTTTTTGTATAATAGCCTTCCTCGTATTGCTTAGTTGTTAGCAGTACACCGATTGTCCCGTCCCCTACCCATGATGCTAAGCAGTCAAGTGAAGATCGTCCAGGCAGTTTGAAAATTGGTCGCATAATCTTCATTGTTAATGCTCCAAAAAACTCTAACAGCCCAAAGTTCAAAAGAAGTGGCAATAAAAATCCTGCAAGTAAAAAAGTGGTTAATAGAATCGGAAGTAGGCTAAATAGCAACATCCCTCCTGTATTCTCAGAGGAAATAAATTCCGGTCCTACTTTCGTAAGTGCGATCACTGTAAAAATTGCCCCTAATAAACGTGCAATTAACCAAAATTTGCTGACATTTAACAGTTTATTTAAAAAGGAATTTTCGATAATAAATTGCGGCTTGGCAATAACAGCAATAAGTGAACCTAAAACAGATAGGATAATTACACCCGTTGCAAAGGCTGGAATTTGATCAACAAAAAGGGTATTTAATTGACTGGCAAGGAATGCAACTGGGATTGTTATTCCTTCACCATTTGAAATGGGAATAATAAATAGCATAATACCGATCAAGGATGGTAAGATAAATTTCATATAATCTTGAACAGAAAAGGACTTTTGTAAAGCTTCCTTTCTTTCTGCTCTAACATTTGAAGCATTGGTCATTTAGGGTAAGCCTCCTCTTAAGTTACTATTTTTTCATTCTAAAAAAATATTTTGCTCGGAATATAACTGCTCTAATTTCTTCTGACGGACATTGCTGTTTTCATTGTCCCTTTTGTTCAATCCAGAGATAATCACCTCAAGCAAACCAATCACCGAAGCAATCGAATGATGACTCGATTCCAAATGCTCCTCTGTTGTTAAGGTCAATTGTGCGAGCTGGCCAATAGGAGAAAGCTGCCGATCTGTAATCGCTATGAGGGTTGCTTTTTGATTGTTTGCATAGTTTGCTAGCTTAAGTGATTCTCTTCGGTAACGAGGATAGGAAAACATAATAACGGTCGACTGCTCATCAAGTTCACATAGTTCTTCAGGTAAAAATCCACTTGGGTTAGAGAGAAACACATTTTCTCTCATCTGTTTTAGTGCGTAATACAACCAGTAAGCAGCAGCATATGAACTACCAAAACCAGCGATAAAAATCCGCTTTGATTGATGAAGCACATCCACCACTCGCCATATTTGTTCTATTTCTAACTGGTTAAGCAATTGATTAAGAACTTGGCTCTCTTTCTCGATGATTTGATGAAACAACTGATTTTCTTCAAAGCCATCTCTACTTGAAGGTTTTCCTTCGCTTTTTCCTGGTTGCACATGTGTTAGCCATTCTCTACGAACCGTTTCCTGCATTTCTGAGTAGCCACTAAAGCCTAGTGCATACGCTAGGCGGATGACTGTTGTTTCACTAACACCCACTTTTCGCCCAATTTGGAAAGCAGTGAGCAGCGAACCTTCATCCAAATGCTCTAGCAAAAACTCTGCTACTTTCTTTTGACCTGAAGATAATGCCGAAAAGTTTCCTTTAATCATTTGTGTTACCGTCTTTTGTTCCATACTAGTCTCGTCACCTTCTTGGATTTGGTGAAGGAAAAACTTCCTTTTTCCATTTTAAAGCAGAAAATACTTCATATTCAAGCGGAATTTTCCGAATTTTTAAAATAACAAGAACTACTAATGCATAATTCCAACTACCTTTTGAATTATAATGCATAAAAGAAGAATTTTTCAAGATGAATTTGTGTTTTTATTTATATATCCTAATAATTATTCAAGTAAAAAGAAAAGGAATTCTCCGTTACTCTGAGAGCAACGTGGAGAACCCCTTTTCTTTATATGCATATGATCACTATTCAATAAGAAGAAACACGTCTTCTCCTTCCACTACCGTAGAATAGGTTTTGACGCAGCCTTTATCCGGCGCTTGAACCAAGCCATCCTCTAAGCAGATCTTCCAATCATGCATCGGACAGAAAACCGAATCACCACTGACGATCCCTTCGCTTAATACGCCACCTTTATGAGGACAACGGTTTTCAATCGCTCGTACCGTTCCGTTGGAAAGCTTAAATACGGCAAGCTCCATGTTTCCCACTTGAAATGTTTTCCCTAAGCGCTCTGGCAGTTCTTGAAGGGAGCCAATTAATACCTTACTGATGTTTTTATTAACCATTCGAAGATCTCCTCCTTTTATCGTGTCTTACGACGTGACTACTGTTTCAAACAGTTCTTTTTTCAGCTTTTTGTCCTCGATAATGGCCTTCCAAGGATCCTCGATTACAGATAAGGCTTTATCCATGCGAGCATTTAGCTCCTTACGTTTTTCCTTATCATCTAATACCTCACGGATATGGTCCAAACCAACTCGGTCCACCCAAGCAGATGTTCTCTCTAAATAGTTCGCTGTCTCTCGATAATATTGAAGGTAAGCAGACGTAATTTCGATAACCTCTTCCTCTGTCTTTACTTTGTAAAGAAGATCTCCACCACGCACATGGGTACCACCATTTCCGCCAATATAAAGTTCCCAGCCACCGTCAATGCCGATGTATCCAATATCCTTAAACCCTGATTCGGCACAGCTTCTTGGGCAAGCTGAAACGGCCATTTTTACCTTATGCGGTGTTTGAAGACCTTCATATTTCTTTTCTAACTGAATCCCAAGTCCCATCGAGTCTTGTGTACCGAAACGACAGAATTGTTCTCCTACACATGTTTTAACGGTACGAAGTGATTTTCCGTAAGCGAATCCTGAAGGCATATCAAGATCCTCCCACACCTTTGGAAGATCATCCTTCTTTACCCCAAACAAGTCGATTCGTTGTCCTCCAGTCACCTTTACTAGTGGTATCTCATACTTATCCACCACATCAGCAATTCGTCTTAAATCATTCGCATTGGTCACTCCACCGTACATTCTAGGCACAACAGAATAGGTCCCATCCTTTTGAATGTTTGCGTGCATACGCTCATTAACGAACCTTGATTCCTTCTCATCCTCATATCCAGTTGGATTGACCATACCTAGGTAGTAGTTAAGAGCTGGACGGCATTTCGAGCAACCCTCTTCGGTTTTCCAATCAAGTACAAACATGACTTCTTTCACATGAGTCAAACCTTTTGCTTTGATTTCTTCTACTACCTCATCACGAGACAGGGTAGTACAGCCACAGATTGCTTCCTTTTGCTGCAAGGTATCAAAGGATGAACCTAATGTAAGCTGAAGAACCTCTGCAACGAGTGGTTTACAACCACCACAAGAACGGGAAGCGCTCGTACAGGCTTTAATTTCATCAACAGACGAGCAGCCCTGTGTTTGAATAGCAGAAACGATCGCTCCTTTTGACACTCCATTACATCCACAAATGATTTCATCATCACTCATCGATGCTACTAGACTGGCACCTGCTTCTTGGCCTGTTGGCTGCAACAAGGACACCTTCATTGTGTCTGAAATGTCAGCCTGCTTTTGAATCATAGAAACCAAACGATTTCCATCGCTGCTATCTCCGAAAAGAACTGCACCAACAATTTGATTTCCACGAAGAACGAGCTTCTTATAATAGCTGTCTTGCTCATCAAAAACTTTAACAGCCTTTTTATCGTCTCCTTCCGTAAAATCACCTGCAGAGAACACTTCAACTCCTGATACCTTTAACTGGGTATACAATACAGAACCTTTATACGGCTCAGTCTTCGCACCGCAAATCGTTTTCGCTAACACTTTACCTTGCTCATAAAGCGGGGCAACAAGTCCGTATGGAATTCCGTTATGTTCTGCACATTCCCCAACAGCATATACGTTAGGAATATTCGTTTGCATATAATCGTTTACAACAATTCCTCGATTTACCTCTAACCCACTTTCCACTGCTAGTGAAATATTAGGTTTGATACCAACGGCCATAACAACAAGATCCGCTTCAATCTCAGTTCCGTCACTGAAACGTAAACCTTCGACACGCTCTTCTCCAAAAATCTCCTGTGTTTGTTTTTCTAATAAAAACGTCATTCCCTGCTTTTCTAATTCTGTTTGCAACATTTTTCCTGCCATTGGGTCGAGCTGACGCTCCATTAAGTAAGGAGCTAGATGGATGACATTAACCTCCATCCCTAGGTTTAGAAGTCCTCTTGCCGCCTCAAGCCCTAACAATCCTCCGCCGATTACAGCAGCTTTTTTATATTTCTTGGAGGCCTTTAGCATAATTTCAGTGTCCTTAATATCTCGGAAAGCTGTAACACCTTCCTTATCAGAACCTGGAATTGGAAGTATGAAAGGAACAGAACCAGTAGCCACTATCACTTCATCGTACGGCTCGATTCTCCCAGCATCTGTAACAACTACTTTTCTGTCGGAATCAACCTTAACCACTGTCTCATCTGTATAAAGCTGAATGTCATTGTCTTCATACCAGTTCCAATCATTTAGCGTAATATCCGCGACCTCTGTGTCTCCTTGTAGAACCTTTGAAAGTAGGATTCTATTATAATTAGGATGTGGCTCACTCCCGAAAATCGTAATTTCAAATTGATCCTTTGTGAGCTTTAAAATTTCTTCTATGGTTCTGACTCCTGCCATTCCGTTACCAACAAGAATAAGTTTTTTCTTTGCCAAATTAACGCGCCTCCCCAAGAAAGTTTCTTAAACTGTAACACATGATTTGTGTAAAATTGTTTAACATGTTAGATTACCTCACACGCTTTTTAGTTCGTAAAGCGAATTTTCCGAATATTAAAAGAGTGATTCACCCATAATTATCGTCATACAACATCCATGGCTGAGCTTATTTTTACCGCACTTAATTTAAATCCAGGCATACGACAAGTTGGATCCAATTCCTTTCCGACAAGGAAATTAACATTTTGTGAATTGGCCCAGTGAAAAGGAACAAATAGCGTGTCTTGACGAATACTGTCCGACAGCTTACTTCTTACAACAATACTTCCTCTCCTTGACGTGATCTTCACTAGCGTTTCGTCTCGAATCCCATATTTTAAAGCAGTGGCCGGATGAATCTCCACATGCGATTCCACATTTCTTGCTGCTAATGAAGCACTTTTACGTGTTTGAACACCTGTTAAATAGTGAGACATCACTCGTCCTGTTGTTAAATAAAGTGGAAACTCTTCACATACCTGATCCTTTGAAACCGGTGCGAGATTGGCAACCGAGACCATCTTTGCTTTTCCATCAGGATGAGCAAACGAACTTTCAAAAAGCCTGACCGTTCCTTTATGATCTAAACTTGGACAAGGCCATAACAGTCCCTTTTCCTCTCTTAGTCGTTCATAAGTCACTCCATAATAATCAGCAATCCCACCTTTACTAGCGATCCTTAGTTCGTTAAAAATATCCTCCGCTGATTCAAAAGGAAAATACTTGCCCTTCCCAAGCGCATGAGCAATTTCGCAAAGAATTTGCCAATCGTGCTTTACTTCTTCTGGACAAGGATAACTTGCCTCTCTTAAGGTGACTCTCCCCTCTACATTGGTCATCGTTCCTTCATCCTCTAAGTAGGAGGATGCCGGTAATATCACATCTGCTAATCGAGCAGTTTCAGATACGAATAAGTCAACCACAACAAGAAAGGAAAGTTTTTGTAATGCTTCCTCCACAAAATGTGCATTTGGGTTAGAGACAATGGGGTTAGAGCACATCAAAAACATCCCGGATATGTCACCGTCATGAATTTTTTCAAACATTTCATAAGCAGAGACACCCTTTCTCGGCAGTTCTTCTTCGTTCACTCCCCATACCTGTGCAATATAAGCTCGATGATCTTCGTTTTCTATGAGTCTGTAACCAGGAAGCTGGTCGGCCTTTTGCCCATGTTCCCTTGCTCCTTGACCATTTCCCTGCCCAGTAATCGCTCCGTACCCACAGCCTGGTTTTCCAATTTTTCCAACCGAAAGTAATATATTTAGGAAATTCCTAACTGCTGCGGAGCCGTCTGTGTGTTGCTCTACACCTCGTGCCGTAAAAATCATTCCTGTCTCTTCTTTTGCAAACCGATGGGCAACCTTACGAATCTGTTCAACGGGAACACCTGACAAGGATTCTATTTCCTCAAAGGTCATCGAGGTTACATTCTCCTTCACTTCTTCGAACCCATTCACTCTTTCTAAGATAAAGTGTTCGTTATAAAGCTGTTCTTCGATAATCACCTTTAAGACTCCATTAGCAAAAGCGGCATCTGTTCCAGGCTTCACCTTAATATGCAAGTCTGCTAGTTTCGTTGTTGCCGTTTCACGAGGGTCAATTGCAATAATATAAGCACCGTTTTCCTTTGCCTTTTCAAAATAGGGCATAATGGTCGGTTGGCATTCTGCAATATTTGTTCCCGCAAGAATAATACAACGAGAAGAAGGAATTTCACTTATGCTATTTGTAAATCCTCGGTCCATCCCAAAGGTTTGTGTAGCTGCCGAAGCCGCTGATGACATACAAAGCCTGCCATTGTAATCAATGTACTTTGTCTGCAACGCGACACGAGCAAACTTTCCGAGCAAATAAGCTTCTTCGTTCGTGATTGAGGCACTTCCGTACACCGCCATTGCGTCTTTTCCATGTCGTTCTTGAATGGACTGAATATTACTTTTAATGAGTGCTAGTGCCTCTTCCCATGTGGCACGAATAAATTCCCCGTTTACCTTTATTAGCGGATACTTTAATCGGTCTTTATGAAAAGTATGTTGGTGGGCATTGATGCCTTTCACACACAATCTTCCTTGTGTAGTTGGGTTATCTAATCCAACAGTGGTATATTTCTTGCGTGTAACGATTGATTGCTCTATGAGCTGCATCTTGCATTGCATGCTGCAAAATGGACACTGTGAGTCGTATGTTTTCTCTGACTCTACATGATTTTGCTTTGTGCGAAAGTATTTTAATAGCATTTCAGTCACATCATCACCCTCAATCCTTATACTCTTTAGGACTTACTTTAAAAAATAGGAACATCTTTTGGCCCCTTCATCATTAAACAATCCTCTTCTAGTCGTTCTAACAACTGCTGACGGAGTTCAAAATCAAAAAGTACTTCTCTTACATGCAATAGGCTTACTCGATCCACCCATTCCCATGTTCTTTCCGAGTAATTAGCCGTTTCTCGGTAGTACTGGACTAGACCACCAATGAAATGAACCACCTCTTCTTCTGTTTCAGCAACTGTAAACAATTGACCAGCTTTAACACTTCGACCACTGCTTCCTCCCACATATATTTCCCATCCACGCTTTGTGCCAATGATGCCAATATCTTTTGTTGTCGAACCTGCACCATTATGCAAGCAAGCTGAGACACCTATTTTCACTCGATACGGAGTGATAAGATACTCAAGTTTCTTTTCTAGTGTTGCCGAAAGTTGAAGGGCCTTTCGTTTATCACATTGACATATATGCTCGCCAATACACGTCTTCACATTTTGAACTCTGTTCCCGTATGTGGCACTTAAAGGCATATTTAAATCATTCCACACCTTTGGTAATTCATCTTTTGTTAGACCCATCAAATGAATTCTCTGCTCACTAGTAATAGCTAGCTCTGACACACCATATTTGTCTGCCACATTCGCGATTTTTCGTAACTCATGTGGATTCGTCATTCCCCCATACATTTGCGGAACGACAAAGTACGTTCCATCCTTTTGCAATGTTGCATTCATCTTTTCGTTTACAAATAATGTTTCTTGGACATTCTCATACTCTGGATTGATCATACTTAAGTAATACGTCAAAGCAGGAACACATTTGGAACATCCCTCTTTGTGTTTCCAGTTCAGTGCTTGCATTACTTCGTTAACAGAGGATAAATTTTGGACCTGCATCTCATGCACAACTTCATCCTCTGTTAGCGATGTACAATTACACATCGTAGGTTTCTCGATCTTCATTTCATCAAATTCATCACTATGAATATAAGCTAATAACTCTGAAACAAGCGGTTTACATCCTCCGCATGACCCGGATGCCTTTGTACATGCTTTTACATCGTCTACAGTAGAACAACCATGAATTTGAACAGCTTCAATAATTGTCCCCTTGGAAACACCATTACAATTACAGATGATTTCAGTTGCTGCCATTGAGGTAACCGCTGTTCCCGAACCACTTGATTGAAAAATAGTCACTTTTTCAATTTCAGATACATCTTGCTTTTTAAGTATCATATTTTGTAATTTCGTTCGGTCACTGGTATCCCCAAAGAGCACCGCTCCAATTATTTTATCTTCTTGGAATACAAGCCTTTTATAAGTACCTTCCACTTCATCGTGTATTTTTATTGACTTGCTTGCAGAATCCTCTTGAAAAGCTCCAATAGAAAACACATCAACACCCGAAATTTTTAATTGAGTGGCTAACACAGTACCCTCATACCCTTGTCCATCTACCCCACAAATACGCTTCGCTAAGACAACTGCCTGTTCATAAAGTGGTTTCACAAGGCCATATACCATACCTCGATGTTCCACACATTCTCCTACAGCAAAAATATTGGTAATACTCGTCTCCAGAAAGTCATTTACGACAATCGCCCGATTAACTGTTAACCCACTTTCTTTCGCCAAATGAACATTGGGCCGCACACCAACAGCCATTACAAGCAGGTCGGCTTCAACCGATGTTCCATCCGTAAAACGAAGTCCTTCGATGCGTTTATTGCCTAAGATTTCTTCTGTTTGTTTTTCTAATAGAAACTTCATCCCTTGCTTTTCAAGTTCTACTTGTAGCATTTTTGCTGCCGTTTCATCCAGCTGTCTTTCCATTAAGAAACTACTAATATGAACTACATGCACCTCCATCCCGAGGTGTAATAGTCCCCTTGCTGCTTCTAGCCCTAACAATCCTCCACCAATGACAACTGCCTTTTTATGATTCTTTGCCGTTTCCTGCATCTTTTGACAATCCTCAATTGTCCGAAAAGAAATGACACCTTCCTTCTCCACCCCAGGCAAAGGAAGAACAAAAGGAACGGAACCCGTTGCCAATATCAATCGGTCATAGTACAAACCGCGGCCTTTATCTGTCATAACTATTTGGCTTTTATGATCAATAGCAACAACGGTTTCTCCCGTAAAAAGTTGAATCTGATGCTGCTCATACCACTTAAAATCATTAATGGTAATTTCTTCAAGCTTCGTTGTTCCTTGAAGTACGGAAGAAAGAAGGATTCGGTTATAGTTTGGGTGAGGTTCGCTTCCAACAACCGTAATCTCAAACATTTCAGAATCAGTTTTAAGAATTTCCTCTAAACACCGAACTCCAGCCATACCATTACCGACCATCACTAACTTTTGCTTTTTCATGTTATAACCCCCAACAAACAGTAGATGGATGTTCAAACCAAATTTCGTTTTATTATTTCATACATCTACTGAAATGAAATTTAACCTGTTACATTTTCTAACACGATATGTACTATTTGGGTGTTATTTACTATAAAAACCCTCTTAATAGGCAGTATTTTTATGCAATCCTACGGTATACTCATTTTTCGAATTACGAAGTAAAATCAAAAGATCATTCGCTTTTTTGTTGATTTTGTAATGCGCTTACAAGTATAAAAATTCAACCCGTTTGAAAATTCTAATAAATTTCTGTGTTAGATTAGCTAACACCTTTTGAGACAAAGCAACAACTTACATACTATTCTTTAACAAGACAAAGGCGGTAAAAACTCTGACAAAACAGAAAAGCAAAAGCGCCTTGTTCAGCCCCGACAAGCATAAGACGAATCTCGCAGGAAGGCCTGCCTTCTGGAGAGATTTGGCTTATGACCTCGAGGGGCTAGGCGCTGGAGCTGGACAAAAACAAAGGAGGATTTCCAATGACAAATAAGATAGGTTTTTTTTCATTCTTCTATGTATTAGGTAAGATTTTATTTTCTCGAAAAAATTATATTGGCTGGTAACACATTTGAAATACCACATTTATTAAAAGGAGAGTAAAACTATGAAGTTAGCAAATTTAAGAAAAAGTGGACATGCACCATCGCTATTTGCTTCATTTCTGTACTTTGATGTCAGTTTCATGATTTGGGTAATACTGGGGGCACTTGGGGTTTATATCACCAAAGACTTCGGACTTTCCCCTTCTCAAAAGGGATTAATCGTAGCGATACCTATCCTCGGTGGATCTTTCTTCCGTCTCGTTCTTGGTGTTTTAACGGATCGAATTGGTCCGAAGAAAACATCGATCATTGGAATGGTTGTTACAATGGTTCCACTTCTATGGGGTTGGCTGTTTGGAACGACGTTAACGGAGATTTATTTTATCGGAATACTATTAGGAGTAGCTGGGGCAAGCTTTGCAGCAGCTTTACCAATGGCAAGTCGTTGGTATCCACCGCATTTACAAGGGTTAGCAATGGGGATTGCTGGAGCTGGAAATAGCGGGACTTTATTTGCAACCTTATTTGGTCCCCGCCTTGCTGAACAAATTGGCTGGCATAATGTACTAGGGGTCGCCCTTATTCCTCTTGCTATAGTGTTTATCGTCTTTGTTCTTATCGCAAAAGATGCTCCTTCCCAGCCAGCACCAAAACCACTTAAAGAATACTTTAATGTTTTTAAACAAAAAGATGCCCTTTACTTCTGTTTATTGTACAGCGTTACCTTCGGTGGATTTGTTGGACTATCTAGCTTTTTAAGTATCTTTTTCGTTGATCAATACGATCTTTCAAGAGTAAGGGCTGGAGACTTTGTTACCCTTTGCGTAGCAGCCGGTAGCTTCTTTCGCCCAGTAGGAGGATTTATCGCAGATAAGATTGGGGGAGTTCGTCTATTAACCTTCTTATTTATCGGTGTTGCTCTAACTATGCTAGGAGTTAGTCAACTACCTTCTATCACTCTTGTTACCTTGTTATTATTTGTCGGTATGATGTGTTTAGGAATGGGGAATGGAGCGGTATTCCAACTTGTACCACAACGCTTCCAAGAAGAAATCGGGATGGTTACAGGAATTGTTGGAGCAGCTGGTGGTGTAGGTGGTTTCTTTATTCCAAATATCCTTGGAACGTTAAGAGAAATCACAGGCACGTATGCAACAGGATTCCTCGTTTATGCAGGAATAGGAGTGTTAGCTTTACTCGTTTTAATTATTGCACAGATGTCTTGGAAAAAGACATGGGCTCCAAAAGAAACTTCGCTAAAAGCTTAATATGTAAAAAGCTCTGGCTTGCATCTCTATTGCAAGCCAGAGCTTTTTTTTGTTACCACTTTCCTACTCTTTTATTACTTTAGTATTCGAAATTCTCAGACTAATCATATACATTTTTCCGTTAAATGTTATATAATATTATATAATGATTTATACTTTGAGAGGAGTTCTCCTATGAAGTTAAACAGCTCTAGTTCACGTCCATTATACGAACAATTATTTAACACCATAAAAGAAGCAATTGACCAGAACACCTATCGACCAGGTCAGCAAATTCCCAATGAAGCGGAGCTTTGTGATATTTATGGTGTAAGTAGAATTACAGTTAGAAGAGCCATTCAAGATTTAGTTGATGAAGGATTGTTGGAAAGAAAACAAGGAAAAGGTACGTTTGTTGCAAGGAAAAAGGTTGCTCGTGAGTTAGTAACAATCGAGGGCTTTTCGGATTTCAGCAAACAACTCGGAAAAAAGACAGCCAAGAAAGTTCTTCTTTGTGAGGAAATTAAGGCGTCAAAGAAAATAGCTGAAGATCTTCAAATAGAGGTTGGTGCCCCAGTGCTCAAACTTCTAAGATTGATGTATCTTGATGAAGAGCCATTTATGCTTGATTTAACCCATTATCCGATAGAGCGCTTTCCTAAAATACCCGAGCATATATTTGACTACGAATCCACCTATGATGTCCTGAGTAATATTTACCACGTGGATATGAAGGACATTACCACAAAAAAAACGATCACTGGAATTCCCGCCTCTTCTATAGAAGCTGAGCATCTTAATTGTGAAATTGGCGAAACATTATTTAATATAGACAAAATCGTGTACGACAAGAATAAAGTACCTATTCATCTTTCTACATTTAAAAATTTAACTACAGTTATCGCCTTTACGATTACGACATAAAAGGGACTTGGCTATCAGCCAGTCCCTTTTCTTTATTTTACTAATTGTTTTCCATAACCAAATGCTCCGTTCACTTCACAAGTACGTGCTGCTCGTAATGCAGCTAGTTGTAGTGACTGCTTGATTGTATGGTGGTTCAAATAACTAGTTAAAAACCCAGCTATAAATGAATCACCAGCACCTAGCGTGTCAATTACTTCTGCTTCTTCTATTCCCTGTATATAACTTTGTGTCCGATCGGACATGATCACTCCCTTTGAACCGCGGGTAACAATCACATAATGCGTGCCATATCCATGAATTTTGTTAATTAATTCCTCTATTTGCTTGTCACCAAAATCACTACCGGATATGAAGGCAAAAGTGATATGTGGACATACCGTTTTTAGCAACTCATCTGTAAAATGATTGGAGAAATCATAGGAAATCGGTAAAAGCTGTTTGATCAGGGGAAGTTGGTCATCCAGACTGCTATAAATGCTGGTATGAAGAACATCAAAACCTTTGATATAATCAAAATCTGTAGGAGCCAATTTCAATCGTAGCTTCGATTGAATACCACCTTTGTTTGATTTTACGAAAATCCTGTCACCAGTCGCATCAATATCCACATAGGCTTTTCCACTTTCCCCATAGGCCCTTCGGATTTGGCTAATATTCACATGATTCTTTTCTAAAGAATCAATAATGTGATCACCCTCCGCATCATTTCCTACAATTCCAATAAATCCTGTTTCTTCTGCTCCATATTGCTTAGCTAATACGGCAACATTTAACGCATTCCCACCTGGAAACATCTCGTTTCGATCCATATAAACATCCACCACATTATCTCCAATTGCTAGTAACTTCATTATTTTTTACATTCCTTTCTATTGGAGTTCTGTTTTTACTAACACTCTCTCTTATCCTTTCAAACTTCCAGAAGCAAGACCACGAACAAAATACTTTTGTAAAAATAAAAACAGGGTAATAATCGGGATGGCAGAGATCATTAATCCAGCTAAAAGAACTCCCCAATTTGTTTGTAATGCATCACGGAATTGCATTAATCCTGCTGGAATGGTTTTTAAACTTTCTGAGTCAATAAAGATGAGCGCAAACATAAATTCATTCCATGTAAAGTAAGCAGTGATAATGATCCCCGTGAACAAAATAGGAAGGTTCAGCGGCAAAAAGATTTTTGTAAACACAGACCATGTTGAACATCCATCGAGAAAAGCAGATTCTTCTAACTCTTTTGGAACCTCTAGAAAAGCAGCTCTTATTAATAGAACAGTAATCGGAATACGGTACGCCACATAGGGAAGAATGAGCGCTAAGTAAGTGTCATGAATACCCAATGCCTGGATAAGCTTATACAAAGGGACTAAGCTCACCTGCGGAGATAACATCATTCCACCCATACACAAGATTAATAGTAGCTTCTTACCTTTAAACTGAAAACGAGTTAAACCGTATGCTCCAAGAGCACTGAGGAAAACCGTTAATAAACAGGTGCTTAACGTAACAATGGTACTATTTAAAAAGTACTCAGATATTCCGGTATTCCACGCATGAACATAGTTTGAGACAAGCCATGTTGTCGGCAATGCCCAACTGTTTGAGAAAATTTCTTCTGTCGTTTTAAAGGAATTAATGACCATCCAAAACAAAGGATAGGCAATGATCATAAAATAGAAGATTAATATAGTATAAAGCGGAATTGCTCCAGCAATCTTTTTCCTTTTATAGGAACGAACTCTGATAGATTGAATGGAATAGTCTGTTGATGTTACTTTATCTGCCTCCATCTATTAATCCTCCTTCCCTGTCTTAAATAGCTTCATTTGAATAATTGCTACAGCTAATGAAAGTAATAAAATGATGGTTGCTATTGCAGATGCATACCCCATCTCATCTCTAAAAAAGGCCGATTTATAGAGAAGCGTTCCAAGCACTTCACTAGCGTTTCCTGGTCCACCACTTGTCAAAATATACGGTTCATTAAATACTGTAAATGCACCTGTTAGCGTAATTAATGTTGCTACAAAAAGCATTTCTTTTACCTGGGGAACCGTAATATGAAGGAACTTATAGAATTTATTGGCGCCATCAATATCAGCTGCCTCATACAGCTCTTGAGGAATAGACTGAATGGCAACAATGAAAAGCATCATGATATATCCAATACTTTGCCACTGAGATACAGCAATTACGGCGAAAATAGCTGTTTCAGATTCCCCAAGCCATGCCCTTGTCCACTCTTCAAGACCGAGCAATCGAAGAAAACTGTTTAGTATCCCAATATCTGGGTTGTAAACAAAACTGAACAATAAAGCAATTACCGTAATGGATATGATTACTGGAAGGAAGAAAGCGGTACGGAAAAAACCACTTAGCAATCTAGTCAAAGGATCCTCTAATATGGCAGCTAAAATTAAACCACCGAATACTTGACATACAATTGAGATAACTGCGTACCAAATATTATTTTTTAAAGCTATATAAAAAACCTCATCCTGAAACAGAGCAAGGAAATTTTCGAATCCAACAAACACCTTATCTGGGGCAAAAGCAGAAAACTCATAAAAAGCAAATCGGAAATTCTCTACAATGGGATAATAAACGAACAATCCCATTAGCAAAATACAAGGGGCAATATATAAATAGGGAGCCATTTTCCTAAGTGTCACTGTATTCACCTCTTTTTTTCTAGGTCCTTTCCGACCCTTTTCTTGTTTTGCTTTATGAAAGAAAGGTAGTTTCGGTCCCCTACACTACCTTTCTTTTAAACTATTTTTTCAGCTCTTTCGCTGCTTTTTGAACATCTTTCATCACGTCTTCAGCTGATTTTTTTCCATCTAACATCTGTTGAACACCATTTAGGTACGCATCAACAATCTTGATATCTACTGCCGTATCAAACCATAAGTAAGTCTTTTCAGCATTCACGATTAAGTCGATCGCTTCTTGTTGAAGAGCTGAACCGTTTTCAGTAGTTGTTGTATCTTTAACAGCGCTGTATTCACTTACCTCTTTTAACTGTTCAATTCCTTTTTCCTTAGAAGTTAAGAATTTAATAAACTCCATCGCTTCTTCAGGGTGCTTTGTTTTAGAAGAAATCATAATTCCTTCTGGGGCAGCAGTAATTGAGCTTGGATTTCCTTCTCCACCTTCAACGAATGGAGTATTGAATACACCTAAATCTTCACCAAGACTTGGCTCTATCAGACCAATCTCAGCTAACTGAAAATACCCAATCGCTGCTTTTCCTCCATTAAATAGCTCTCTCGCATATTGGTGGTCAACGGAGTTTACTCCTTGATTAAAATACGGCTCTAATTCAATGAATTTTTCCAAGGCAGTTACATAACCAGGATGAGTAAACTCTCCATCTGAATTACTTAGGCTGTAGTCCTTTGCAATAACATCTTCCGGAACGACATACTCATTTAGTGATCCAATATAGTGAGAAATCGTCCAAGGTGCTTTACTTCCGAAAGCAATTGGAGTAATTCCTGCATCCTTAATTTTTCCAGAGACAGTTAGGAGCTCATCCCATGTGGTAGGGATTTCAAGGTTTAAATCGTTAAAAACTTTTTTGTTATAGAAGAAGGCTTTTCCATCTGTGGACCAAGGAATTCCATAAACCTTTCCATCCAACGTAAATGGACCAAATTGGGATTCAATGATTTGACCTGACCAGTCTTTATCTTCCTCAACATAGCTTGTTAAGTCTAGGGATTGTCCAGCTCTTGCAAAATTATAAGCAAACTCGCCGCTCCAAGAAAAGTACACATCAGGAGGATTATTTGAACCTAAAACAACACGAATCTTCTCCTTGTACGAGTCATTCAAAACCGCTTCGGTTTTTATTTTTATATTCGGATGTAGCTCTTCAAACTCTTTCACTGCTTCTTCAAAGTATTGCTTTTTGGGTTCTGTAGGCCATCTGTGGAAAAAACGAAGTTCGACAGTATCACTGTCTTCTGAAGCTGTTTGACTAGATGAGGAACATGCTGCTAGCATTGAGAGAATTAATATGGCGATGATACTAAAGATTTTAAACTTTTTCATGAATCTGCCCCCTCAAGATTTTTTTCTATTAATCTAGCAATGAGAGGAAAAGCGAAGGTCTCCTCGCTTTTCCTGTTAGATTTTAGTATTCTACTTTCCACATATATCTTCTTGTAGATAATGGATGATTGCGCTGTTCTGCGAGGTTTTCTGCGTATCTTCTCAAGACGTAGTTTAATACTAGTGGAGCAATATATCCTTGTACCTCTTCATCAATTCCAGAAAAGTCAAAATCTTTTGCATCTAAAACGATTAGCTTCTTCCCATAACGTTGTGAGAATTCAAGGGCACGTTCCTCAAGGTATCTAGTTTCATCTAGACCAAGAAGGATGATAAATGGTGTTTCTTCATCAATGATTTCGAATGGCCCGTGGAAGTACTCACCTGCATGAATGGCATGAGAATGAACCCACTGCATCTCCATTAAAATACAAATGGCAAAAGAATACGCCACACCGTAGTTTGAACCACTAGCCATCGTGTAGATGATTTTCTCATCCTTATACTGTTTTCCAAATTCTACAGCAGCATCATGATATTTGGAAGCAGCTTTTTCAAAAACAGTTTGAAGGTTTTCTAGGCTCTTCTCGATCGTTGCAAATTTTTCGTTGTTTTCTACAACCTTAAGGACTCCAAAGACTAGTTGATATAGGACAGAGTAGTTTGTAGCAAATGCATTAGCTGTTGGGCCCCACTCATACTTTAGGACAACTTCTGAAGCTTGAGCCAAAGGTGAAGTTGGTTCATTTGTTAGAGAAATCGTTAAAGCACCTTTCGTACGGGCAAATTTAGCAGCTTCTACTGTTTCAGGAGTTGTACCAGAATGAGAACATAGGATTACCAGAGATGTATCCCCTAGCTTTGAGTGATTACGATGAATAAATTCATTTGCACTATATAGATGTGCATCTAGCTTTTTCGCTTCACGATCAACGACGTATTTACTTGGGTACATTAAAGCAGATGAACCCCCACAAGCTACAAAAAAGACATTATCAATTTGTTTCTTTTCTACTTCCTCAAGCGCATGTTTAATTTGATTTTTCACATCTACGATTAGTTCAGTACTCATATTTTTATAAAGCCTCCTAAGTATTTTTTAGTATGGGGTACTGCCTATCCTCCCTTCATTCAATATACAACATTATAGGACGTTATATATTGTTATATTATAGTCTTACTATATCCTAGCCTATCTACTTCGTCAACGGAATTTTCAGATAATTCTTTCGACTTTATTCGCCAATTTACTCATAGTGAACCGACTAAAGGCGTCAAGAATTGTAAAAAGTAAGTCTGTCTTTACCATTTGGAATCAAAAAGTTGTCTTAATGGCTAGATCGAATGGTTCCTGATATATTTAATTACATTACATAAGAAAAGGAGTGGTAAACGTGCAATCTATTAGTGGAAAAACTGCGATTGTAACTGGTGCAGGCAGAGGAATTGGCCGTGCTACAGCCATTGCTCTTGCAAAAGAAGGAGTAAATGTTGGATTAGTAGGATTAACTCTTTCTAATCTTGAAAAAGTAGCTGAGGAGTTGCGCCAGTTTCAAGTGAAAGTAGCCGTTGCAACAGCTGATGTGGCAGACCTTGACTCGATTACTAATGCAGTGGAGAAAATAAGAGGAGAACTTGGAGCTGTAGATATACTAATTAATAACGCAGGAACAGCTAAATTTGGCGGTTTCTTAGACCTTTCCCCTGAAGAATGGGAAAACATCATTAAAGTGAACCTAATGGGTGTGTACAACACTACACGTGCGGTTTTACCAGAAATGATTGAAAGAAAAGCTGGCGATATTGTCAATATATCTTCTAGTGCTGGACAGAAAGGTGCTCCTGTAACAAGTGCATACAGTGCCTCTAAATTTGGTGTACTAGGCTTAACAGAGTCCTTAGCTTTAGAAGTTCGTAAGCACAACATCCGTGTGGTCGGTCTAACACCAAGCACAGTTGTCACAGACCTCGCTGCGGAAGCAAACTTAATCTCTGGAAATCCAGAAAATGTCATGCACCCAGAAGACCTAGCTGACCTAATCGTATCCGGCCTAAAGCTGCACCCACGAGTATTCCTAAAATCAGCCGGCCTCTGGTCCACCAACCCATAAAAAGCGGTGTCAGACACCCTCCGTGGACAAATCACCCCCTTCTGTCTTTTTATGGTGTCTGTCACCCTTCGTGGACAGATTTGTGTGTTTTGTCCGTGTCGGGTGGACACTTAATGAAAAAAGCGAGAGTCTGAGACTCTCGCTTTTTTCCTGTCAGGATCTTAATTCAGTTCTAGTATTTACACATAATTTGTAGTCCGAATTTTCTTTACTTTGAAAATTTAAGCGGTTACGATTAATGTTGGAATGGAAAAACATTCCTACTACAAACCCAAGGAGGAGATGCGAGATGATTCAAGTAAGAATAAAAGAAAAGCAAGTTCAAATAAAAAAGGAAGAATCTACTTAGTGAGAGGAGAAACTATATGCCATCTGTAAAAAATGGGATTCAAATTGTAAGTTATCAAGAAGGGTTGGCCGCAGGGGTAGCAAAAATGTGGAATTTAAGCCGTGACAGTTGGGGCGGCGACACTCGTGTCATGACAGAAGAACAAGTGAAAACAAAGGAAGCCAATTCCGAAAATATTGAGCTTTATCTAGCACTAGATGAAAACGAAGTCGTTGGCTATTGTGGATTATCTGAATATAAGGAGGATACTGGCTCTTTATACATCCCTCTACTCAATGTTCTTCCGAGTTATCATGGAAAGAAAATCGGCAAAATGCTTGTCATGAAAGCTCTTGAAAAAACGATCGAACTCGGCTGGCCCCGTCTTGATTTGTACACCTGGCCCGGCAACACAAAAGCTGTTCCACTTTATAAAAAATGCGGCTTCTTTTGGGAGGATCGTGACGATATTACCCATTTGATGAACTTCATTCCTCAGATATTAAATACGCCACTGCTTCAGCCACTATTTGAAAAAATAGACTGGTACGAAGCCAGTACCAGACAAATTGACGTGAAGCCAGATGGAATGAAAGAAAATGGATTTACCTTCTACGAATATAGCTGGAGTTCGCCAGAGACTAATGCTAGAGTGCAATTCGAGCGGACGAGTCGAGGCATTACCCTCATTGAAACCGATGACTTCCTCGTTCAGCTAACGATGGATCACCATGAAGTGATTGAGGAAATGGAGCATACCTATCAATTAAAAGTCGTGAACAAAACAGGTATCCCTCTTTCCTTTCAAGCCACTGGTACCAAGAATACTCGAGTCGAATATCAACTCAACACCGGAAAACTGAACATAGAAAAGGACATTACACTCTCAGAGACTTTTACTATACGAAAAGGCGAAGAGCCTAGTATTTGGCGAACTCACCCGAGCATCCAAATAACCATAGAAGTTAATGGTGTTCATTGCGATATGAGCCTTGGAATTTTCCCTATGCAACCAGCTAAGCTTGAAGCATTCAATGAAGGGAATTTTGCTTTCTTAGATACAAAATCAGAGTTTCATCTTGAGCTAAAGAATAATCTATCTAACACCACAGAATTTGTTCTTACCATCCCTGAGAATGACCTAGTCAGTCTAGAACAAAAAACATACGAAGTTACAGTTCCTGCTAAAGGAAGAAAAACGATTTCCATACCTATTACCGTTAAAAAGCACGGCTTTTACGATCCAACTATTCATGTTCAAACTAAGACTGCCAATCATGTACTCGCTTTTAAACAGCAAATTTCGGTTGCTTTCAAAGGTGAAGGAAAGAAATTTGGTGGAGAATCCACGCTTTTCTGGCACGTATACAATGGCCATAGTCAGTTAAATATTCGAAAGCTTGATCTTAATGTCCAGTTAAAAAAGAATACTAGAAGGAAAAAGCCCTCATTTGCCTTTCTTGCACCTAAGCTTGGAAAACCATATACAAACGAATTTAATAAAAAGAAGCCAACATCAGTAACCTGGGATACTGATGACTCATCTATCTTAATTAAGTTCGTGTTACAATCGGGGGAATATCCAGGAATCTACTTAACGGAGTGTCTCCAGCTCTTTGGAGATGGAATCGTTCACCAGTGGGTTGAGATTGAAAATGTGCATCCAACTACTTATCAAAATATCGCTATCAGTCAGCCTGTATACCAAGAACTTGGCAACACGTATTTTCCACTTGATCAAAAAATTGTTTACTTTTCGAAAGATCGTCCACTTGAGTTCGGAGACCTAAATCCAGCCATGATAACGGGTAATTGGTATTTTTCCAAGACTGAAGGGGAAACGGTTGGGGTAACATGGCCAAAGAATAGCCATGCAGTACCAGAAGGTTGGCAGTTTGTCATTGAGCAAAAAATTGGTGAGATGAAAGCTGGAGAAAAGGCTTCTACAGAAAAAATCATTGTAGCATTGGACTCATTCCAGGAGGCAACTCAATTTCAGACTTATGCCGAGAAAACACATCTGCTTGAGCCGTATGATATAACCAACGAACTTCAGCTCGAGGCAAATAAAATGATTGTGCCATCTTGTTCATCGCCTGCCTTCACGTTAAAGACTTATAGAAACAGTTATTTGAATGGAACGCTTGAGATCGCTAGTGACCAAACTCCTGTCAGTAACTGGAGTATTCAGGCAAAAGAAGAGAAAAACTCTTTTACTTTTGAACAACAGCTCTCATTAAATACCCCTGTTTCTCATCTATCGGCACATTTTCAACAAGAGGGAATCCGGACAAATTTCGAGGAGCTACTATTATCACCACGAGGAGACATTTCCTCTAGTACAGAGTCAGATGGGTCACTAGTTGTGGAGAATGGTTGTTTATCGATTAAAGCAAATGCTGATTTTTATCCAGGTTTATATTCTTTGAAAGTAAACGGGCTTGAATGGTTAGCTACTCAGTATCCTGAAAGAACCGCCAAAAGCTGGTGGAACCCATGGGCAGGAGGAATGAAATGGTCTCCGGAAGGAATTAACACCTTCTCTCTTTTAAAAGAAAAAACAACTATTTCATCGACAACTATCTGTGATCGTAAAGGAAATACTTGGAGAGGAATTGCGATTCACACAAAATTCGAGGAACATTCACAATGGAAAAATGTCGAGTACATTCAACATTATTTAATGCTTCCGGGCATTCCTGTTTTAGCAACATTTTTACAGGTCATGCATGATGGAGGGAAATGGCTGGATGGAGAAAAATGGTTGACAGACTTGTTCCTTGGTGGAGAAGCATTACCGAATCTTTTTATCAAAGGTGGCACTACAGAGTATCGTGCAGGTAAACAGGAATTACCAATGTACCTGAATCATGAATCCTATATTGAATCACAAACAAAAAAAGAAAAGCTTTATGTGATTCCAAGTTTAAATAGTGAAGAAACCGAGGCATATATGAATAAAGAAGCCTTTCAACTAGTTGCTGCTCAGCCAGGTTTTGCGAATAAGGAGAAGAAAGAGACTGCTCCCCTATTCTTTCTGTTTGATGAGCGAGTTCTTCCAACAGAGGCTGTTCAAAAACTACGAAACATCCAATTTTAAAAGGAGTTCTTATGAAAATCATCGATGCTCACATCCATCTATCAAACATAAAATCATTTCATGAAACAGCTGAAAAAATTTCATTTGTCGATTATTCACCTTCAGGTATCCTCAAAGAATTCGAGGAAGCAGGAGTAGTACTTGGAATAGGGATGGGGTTAACAGAAACAGCTAAAATGGGGTTTCCTGATTACGAAACGCAAACTCCGATGGGGCTGGATTTAACCGATGAGCTGCCACCTTCTATCTTTACCTGCGCGGGAATCAATCCGTACAACTTAGGCGAGGAGGCACTCACTCGTTTAGAAAAGATGTTATTACATCCGAAAACGGTTGGAATTAAAATTTATCTTGGTTATTATCCGTTTTATGCCTACGATCCTGTTTATAAACCCGTTTATAGACTTGCGGCAAAGTACCATCTTCCTGTCGTCTTTCACACTGGCGATACGTATTCAGAAAGGGGATATTTAAAATACTCCCACCCACTCACCATTGATGAGGTTGCCGTTGACAACCTTGATGTAAATTTTATGATGGCTCATTTCGGAGACCCATGGACACTGACAGGTGCAGAGATCATTTATAAAAATCCAAATGTATTTGCAGATTTATCTGGATTAATTGTCGGAACAAAGAAGGACCTAGCAGCGAAAAGCGAAGGTCGTTTCCTTGATCATTTACGTCACGCATTGGTATTTGCAGACTCATACGACAAACTTCTATTCGGTACGGATTGGCCATTAGTGCCGATCGCCCCGTATATTGAGTTCATCAAGAATTTAATTCCAGAAGAGTATCATAGCCAGGTGTTTTATGAAACCGCACTAAAGGTTTTTCCAAAGATTCAACCGTTTATTAAATGATGAAAGAGCTGCCTAATGTTTATTAAGGCAGCTCCTTTACACTTATAGGAAATGATTGATGACAAAACTAATCAAACCTCAACAAAGAAAGGCTGGACCTCATCATTTAAACAATACTCTATTCTCTTCTTAAAATGTTTCCACGTGACCATTTCAAGTGCTTTTTCTATTGGAAAAAAACCCACTTCTAAAATCTCAGGTGACGTAGTCAATTGACCTCCAATTACTTTCCCGATGAACAAAGTACTGCAAATGGAGTGTTTTACATTTTGAAAAATACCACAAAACTTTACAATCTCAATATCTATCCCACTTTCTTCTTTTGTTTCACGTATCGCTGCTGCCTTAATGGACTCCCCTTGTTCAACCTGTCCTCCTGGCAACTCCCAACCTCTCCGTGGACTTTTTATTAAGAGTACTTCATTATCATCATTCTGTACGAAAGCGATGGCCGTCACAATATGCTTTGGCGGAACTCCCATTTTTCCACCTCCATCCAATGTATT
>NZ_JAKFCQ010000123.1:0-1566 GCF_036676585.1 Robertmurraya sp. | reverse complement strand
GAACCAATTTCATAATTCATTTTTTAAAAAAAGCTGACACTTCCAGAATAAAAGTAACATCGTTTTAAAAAAAATTAAGCTGCTAATGAATTGGTTGTAGATTGTTTACATGCTAATCTTAAGCTTGCTAATTTCATGCCGTTATAAACAAGAGTAACTAAGTCTAAATGGACTTTTGCTCGTTCTCCTGTTCGATATCTTACATTATTTAACTGAAAGAATTCTTTTAAATAGCCTATTACACGTTCAACAGAGCTACGTTCTTTAAAGCGTTCTTTCCAAGCCATTGAACCACGTGCTGGAGCACTATAACGGCGTAAATCAGTCTCTATCTTTATCTTAAAGACTTTTTGACACAAAGAATCATTGGCTAACGGGCAATCCGCACATTCTTTAGGACGTGTGTATTTTAAGGTTTGGTATCTCTTGTCGAAACTATCATACCGATAAGAATGCTCTCTTACACAGGTTGGAGCGAAGTTTTCATCAAATCCAATTGGATCTTGTTCATTCTTTTTGTTGTAAGCAATAATGGAATACCCTTTCATTCGATGAATCTGTTCATAGATGGCATCATAATCATAACCTGCATCCAGCATGGCAAAGATTAATCGAAGATTTGGATAGTATTTCGCTATTCCTTTTAATAAAGGAATAGCTGCCTTTCCATCGTTAAGGCTACCAGAAGAAATTAAGGATTGAAGAATAAATTGAGTGCTTGTTTCAACTGCTAAATGAGCTTTATAACCATACCAAAATACATTTTTACCTTCACTATTTTTCTTTACACCCCATTTAGGGTCAAGTGGCATTTGGTCATGAAGTTCAGAGTATGACACATCAAGTTGATCTTCAATTTTCTTTTCAAAAATAGACAGAGAAGCTTCTCTTGCTTCTTTTTCTTTTAACCATTGTTCACGTTCAGCTTTTGATTTACGCCCACGTTTCTTTGGTGGTTCTTTTACTACATCTTCTTTTTTTGCAGGTGCTTGATCTCTAGCTTCAAAGTGACCAGAATCAATAGCTATGTTTGCATCACTAATAAAACCTTCATCGATAGCATCAAGAATAATTTGAGAATTGATTTCTTCAAGAATGTTTGTATCTTTAATCTTTGTAATCATTCTTGAAAATGAAGCTTCAGAGGGAACAGGATCAGAAACTAAAAACCCACAATCAACTTTGAACTTAAGATCAGTATTTAATCGTTTTACTAAAAGTTGGATTTCAGGGATTCTCTCAACAATCCGTACTACCAGTGCTTGAACCATTGCAGGGTAGTTCAACTCTACAGGCCTACCTAAATTGGATTTTTTCGCTACAACATTAAGAATAGGGTTGATATTAATCGCTGAAAAAATCTCATCATAGCGATGGGTAGGTTCTAAATCAAATAAAATTTGCATGCTAAAAAGGCTCTCTTGTCGTACAATAGACATAAGGGGCTTCCTCCCATTCGAATAAGTTTGCTAGTCACTTACTTGATTCGACATTTGGGGAGGTACTCCTTTTTTCATGCTCGAAAACCCTTGAGCCACTTGGGCTTAGATTTATGAAATTCATTCA
>NZ_JAKFCQ010000122.1:0-40665 GCF_036676585.1 Robertmurraya sp. | reverse complement strand
CGAAATGCCGATTGTTATTTTAAAAAGAAAAAGAGAGGGAGTATTACCACAAAATATTTCTCCAGGTTTGTCGACTATTGGAGTGATGCTACCCTATACTCCTTTACATCATCTTTTATTTAAAAAACATAAGTTGGAATGTATCGTGTTGACGAGTGCGAATCCTTCTGGCTTTCCTATTTTATATAAAGCTACTCATTTAGAACCTTTACAAAACATATGTGATTATATCTTAACTCATAACCGTAAAATCGAGTTTCCTATTGATGATTCGGTTGTTCAATGTGATGAAGAAAATACGATATTTGTACGGCGTGCTAGAGGATTTGTTCCAGAGCCGCTGAAAACAACATCTAATGTGGATCATATTATTGCATTAGGAGGGAACCAAAAGAATACATTCTCCGTCGGAATACAGAATAACATTGTCATGAGTCCTCATGTAGGTGATTTAGAAAACGAAGAAATGTTTGCCTCCTTTGAAGAGCAACTGCAGCATTATAAAGAATTTCTAGGGGTTAAAGAAGTGAATGTGGCTGTCGACAAGCACCCACTATACACATCCACTTCTATCGCCCAAAAACTCAATCGTAAAATCATATCCATTCAACACCACCATGCACACCATGTATCTTGTATGGAAGATAACGGTCTTACCGAACCTTGTTTAGGTATTATATTAGATGGTACAGGATATGGAGAAGACGGGAATATTTGGGGCTTTGAATTTCTATATGGAGACGCAAAATCTTTTGAACGACTGGCTCACCTGAAATACACTCCTCTTCCAGGTGGAGAAAAAGCCGTGAAAGAACCGTGGAGAAATGCAGTTGGGATGCTACTTTATTACTGGCCGCAGAAGGGAAAAGAATTATGTATGGAACTTTTTCCTGAGAGATTAATAGAAATAAACATTATGGAACAAATGATAGTCCATCAGATGAATTCTCCTATGGCTGGAACATGTGGCCGCTTATTTGATGCTATTAGTGCCATTCTCGGTATATGTACGATCTCAACGTATGAAGGAGAGGCAGCGATCAAATTATCTGATTGTATGAATAGAACCAAACTTGAAAGCACAGGTGAGATGTATTCATATCATCTAATAACAAGTACTCCAAACCAACTTCAACTTGACTTATCTCCTATGATTTTTCAAATCATTAAAGACAAACTTCAACAATCCACTACTGCAATCATACAGAAATTTCATACCACATTGGTGTCTTGCTGTATACAGATGATTTTAAAACTATTGAGGAATAGACCAGAATTAAATAGAACGGTCGTGCTGTCAGGAGGGTCCTTCCAAAACGTTTTTCTTGCCAGAGAGATTCAGAAAGGTCTTCAAAAAGAAGGATTTAACGTCTATACACATAAACATGTACCCTGTCACGATGGAGGCTTATCATTAGGACAAATTATCATTGCTGCTAATCAGTTGTAAGGATGATAAAAGAAAATGAAGGTGGTGAATTAATTTGTGCTTAGGAGTACCGGCTAAAGTCATTGAAATTGAAGGGGAAAGAGCTCTAGTAGATGTAATGGGTTCGAGGATGTATGTAGGGACCTTTTTTGTTCCAGAGGTTAGGATCGACGATTATGTTTTACTCCATGCGGGGCAGGCCATTACCGTAGTGGATGAGGAATATGCCAAAGAGAGTATAGAAGAATGGAGGAATGTGTTAGATGGCAGACATGGACCTTTTTTCAGATCCGGTCTTAACTCGTAATTCAGTTGAAGCAGTTATCGATTTAGCGAAGAGATTTAAAGAAGAAAAAGGCAGAATTCCAGTATTTATGGAGGTATGTGGTTCACATACGATGGCATTAGCCAAAACAGGAATAAAATCGAGATTGAAAGATTATGTACAGTTGATTGCGGGACCGGGATGTCCTGTATGTGTTACAGATCAAAAGTCGATCGATGCAATGATCCAATTATCAGAAGAGCCTAACACCATTCTTTGTACTTTTGGCGATATGATGCGTGTTCCTGGTTCTAAATCTACTTTAATGAAAGCGAAGACAGATGGAAAGGATATCAGAGTCGTTTACTCTCCATTAGATAGTGTGAAAATAGCAGAGGAAAATCCTGATAAGGAAGTCATTTTTTTAGGAATTGGATTTGAAACAACGATTCCAATTCTTGCTCTTGCTGTTCGAGAGGCAGCAAGAAAGGATGTAAATAATTATTCGATATGGATGACAACAAAATTGGTGGAGCCTGTTTTAAGAGCACTTCTTAGCTCGGGAGAAGTAAAGCTTGATGGATTTCTTTTGCCTGGTCATGTTTCCGTTGTTTTAGGAAAACAGAGCTACCGTTATTTAGTGGAAGAATATGCTATTTCGGGTGTCATTACTGGTTTTGAACCCGTTCAGTTACTAAGTGGGATTTATAAGCTTCTGAATCATCAGCTGGAAAAAAAGGTTAAAATCATCAATGATTATACATATGTTGTAAGAGATAAAGGAAATGTCGTTGCTCAAAGTTTACTAGAAGAATATTTAGAAGTCCATGACGAAGCATGGAGAGGGATGGGGACCATTCCCAAAAGTGGATTAGTTCTCAAAGAGAAATATGCGCAATACGATGCAAAAAAGAAGTTTAATATTTTGGTAGGGGAGCCGAGAGGAACTAAATGCCGCTGTGGTGAAATCGTTCGGGGATTAATTACACCAGAAGAGTGTGTACTGTTCAATAAAGGTTGTACTCCAACTCACCCTATTGGTCCTTGTATGGTATCAACAGAAGGAACCTGTGCGGCACATTATCAATTCATGAGGGAGGTGTAACCGTAGTGCAGCGAATTAGTCTAGCTCATGGCGAAGGTGGAGAGTTAACACACCAACTGATACAAGATATCTTTATCCAATCATTTGGACATTCAGAGCAAACACTGTTTGATTCTGCAATTCTTGCCATTCCTACACAAACCATCGCTGTAACAACAGATAGTTATGTGATAAAACCTATTTTCTTTCCTGGTGGAAATATAGGGAAGCTGGCTATAACAGGAACAGTGAACGATTTAGCTGTAAGTGGTGCTATTCCTCACGTGATAACTGCTGGATTTATTATCGAAGAAGGGTTTCCAATAAAAAATCTAAAAGAGATTGTTAACACTATGGCAGGGGAAGCAGAAAGAGCCGGGGTGAACATTATTGCCGGTGATACGAAAGTAGTCGAAAAGGGGAGTGTGGATGGCCTATTTATTAATACGACAGGGATTGGTGTGATGCAAGAACAGCATCGATTGAAACCTGAAATGGTTCAAGAAGGAGATTCTGTAATCATTAGCGGTACAATAGGGGATCATGGGGTCGCTATCCTGAGTGCACGCCAGGAGCTAGGGTTGCTCACAGATGTTAGAAGTGATTGTGCATTATTAAACCACCTGATTCATGAACTCTTGGAGGAAATCAAAGGAATTCGGATCATGCGGGATCCGACAAGGGGGGGATTAGCCACAACACTAGTAGAGCTATGTGAAGACTTTGGTTTTACAATTGAAATAGATGAAGCTTCTATTCCAGCACGTAAGGATGTTCAAGGTGCATGTGATATTTTAGGTTATGATCCTCTTTATCTAGCAAATGAAGGAAAAGTAGTTATCATCGTTGATTCAAATGACAAACAAAAGGCACTTGATATCTTGAAGAATCATGAGATGGGAAAGGATGCAAGTGTAATTGGTCAAATTACATCCTGTCATATTCAATCCGGGAAACTACTTTTAAAAACAGCTGTTGGTACAACAAGAAGACTTAATCGCCTATCTGGTCAGCTATTGCCTAGAATTTGTTAATCATTTTGATATGTAAGCATAGGATAGGTGCAAAATGCCTAAAGGGGAGAGCATCATGCAAAACATCGAAATGATTAGAATGCAAATAAATTATCTTGTTACACAAGCACGTCATGATATCTATACGTTATCTACCTTGAGTGACACTTCCATGAAGCCACAAATTCTTCAACGGTTATGGGATGCACTATCAACTATTCATTTTCTTAGTGAATGGCTGGCAAATCAAGCGAAGAATAGTGATCATATTTTACCTTCACAACCATCTATTCCAATTCCGTCAGGGAATTTAAATCAGTCACAAATTCCTCCCATTACACCTTTACCCACACCACCTATATCACAGTCTAATCAACGAACGTTTACAATTGGAGAATTAGCCACTTTTACTGGGAAAAATGGGAGGCCAGCTTATGTTGCAGTCAATGGCATTGTCTATGATGTGACAAACAATCGGACTTGGGCAGCTGCTACCCACTTTGGCTTAATTGCAGGCAGAGATTATACGCAGGAATTTGCTTCTTGTCATGCTGGGCAACAATCGATCTTAGCAACACTGCCTGTTGTAGGGAGGTTGGTTTAATGGAAGGGCAAATTTTGCCACCAGAGTCTTTAACAAATGAAGCCATTGCGGAAAGGTTAACAAGTACTGTCCTGGAGAGTCTCGAAAAGAGAATTATCAAGAAAAAAAACCTCATTTACTTAGAATTAAATGGTTGTTCCGGTAATATCATTTCCTTGTTAAATGGGCAGAATCCCGACTTTGAGTACACATTAAATTCAATGGTTGATCTTAAGTTTTGCAATAGTTTAATGGCTGCTGAAGGAGAGCAGGCGATCGAGAAACTAATAAAGGCAATGGACGAAGAGTATATTTTAGCAGTTGAAGGAGCTGTGGCGTTAAAAAACAATGGTTTATTCAATATTATCGGCAGCTGGCAAGGAAAACCTCTTACAGGCCTTCAAGCAGCTAAGATGCTCGGGGAAAAGGCTTCACATATTTTAGCCGTGGGGGCTTGTGCCACACATGGCGGGGTGTCAGCAGCAAAACCCAATCCATCCCAATCTGTAGGGCTGCAACAGGTCCTGCCCGACAAAAATATGATTAAACTTCCCGGATGTCCTGTTCATCCAGACTGGTTTTTAGGGACATTAGCGCATCTTTTATTATATGGGGAGCCGGAAACAGACAACTTAGACCGACCATTAATGTTTTATAGCACGCTTATCCATGACCGGTGTCCAAGAAGGCCATTTTTTGACCGAGGGATTTTTGCTGAAAAATTAGGGGATAAAACATGTTTATTTAAGCTCGGATGCCGGGGCCCTGTGACGAGAGTAGATTGTCCAACAAGGCAATGGAATGGTCATGTGAATTGGCCGATAGGAGATAATACGCCATGCATTGGCTGTGCTCAGTTTGGTTTTCCAGATGCCATGGCGCCGTTCATTAGTTATGACACGACAAGGGTGGTGAAGAATGAGTAAGAGAATTGTGATTAATCCGTTGACACGAATAAGCGGTTTTATGGAAATTGATGTGATTATCGAGCAGAATCAAGTCGTTGATGTCAAAACAAAAGGAAATTTATTTCGCGGCTTTGAGCAAATGTTAGTAGGAAGAAGTCCGTTCGATGCCGTTTATTTTACTCAGCGAATATGCGGCATTTGCTCTGCAGCCCACTCAATGGCTTCATCTCTTGCCTTAGAAGATGCGTTAAACATTGAACCAATGGAACAAGGAAAATATTTACGAGATATCATTCATTGTTGTGAGTTTTTACAAAATCATATCCGCCATTTTTATCAATATACTGTTCCTGACTATGTAAAGATTGAACAAAATTCTCTTTTTCAGTCCGACCATGACGATTTTCGATTACCCAAAAACATTAATGACCGGATTTCACAGCATTACTTCGATTCCCTCAAGTTCAGTCGTCTAGCTCACGAGATGTTAGCCGTTTTAGGTGGTAAAGCTCCTCATAATCATGGGGTTTTTATTGGAGGGATAACAACACAGGCGACAGCCGAGAAAGTCGTTCATATCGATTCTATTTTAGGGAAGATTACCAGATTTATTGATGAAAAAATGATCCCAGATGTATATGACATTGCGCACTTCTATGCAGACTATTTTCGCATAGGCGGAGGGTATGGCAACCTTTTAACCTATGGTGCTTTTAACCATTATAAGGAGTTAGGCACACTATATGTGGATCCACTTGTATCCACAATGGAATCTGTCGAAGCATTTGATGAACGTAAAATTCAAGAAAAAATAGATTACTCCTATTTCAAATCAATAACTAACAGCAATCAAGCAAATGAAGAAGTGACAGAGCCGAATATGGACAAAGAAAAAGCCTATTCCTGGGTGAAGGCACCAAGATATAATGGACTCCCTATTGAGGTCGGACCGTTGGCAAGATTAATATTAAGTGGAGCGTATAATAACGGAATCTCCGCTATGGATCGAACGATTGCCAGAGCACTAGAAGCAAAGAAAATCACAGAGATTATGAAAATTTTACTTCAGCAAATCATTCCAGGAGTAGATGTACAAAAAAAATATGAACTCCCAGAATTGGCATCTGGAAGGGGGTTAGTGGATACAACGAGAGGGGCATTAGGCCATTGGCTAAAGATTCGAGATAAGAAAATCTCCTTCTATCAAATCATTACTCCTTCCACATGGGATTTCTCAACTAGGGATGATAATGGTTTTAGAGGTACTGCTGAAGAAGCCTTAGTCGGTACGCCCATTCAGAATCCAGATAAACCTGCAGAGATTGGCAGAATTCTTCGTTCCTTTGATCCGTGTATGTCATGTGCGACTCATGTATATAGTCCAGGAAAACAAGTAAAAACCATAAAGGTGCTTTAATGGAAAAAATAATTGTTTTAGGTATTGGCAATCAATTGATGATGGATGATGGAATTGGAATTTATCTAATTGAGCAACTTTCAATTCTGAATCGTACCCCGCATGTATCTTTTTTGATTGGAGAATCAGATATTGATTACTGCATCGATCAAATAATGAAAGCTACATTTGTAATCATTGTGGATGCTGTATTTTCAGGAAACAAACCAGGAGAGCTTACCGTTTATCCACTTGCTAATTTACATGAATATCAAACTTTAAACATATCAGTGCATAACTTTCACTTGTTTCAATCATTGTATCAACAGAAAGAATCAAAAAAGGGGTATCTCATAGGAGTAGAGCCTTATGAGATAAGGTTCCATATAGGATTAAGCAAAACTTTAAGGGAAAAATGGAAAACGATTTTACAAGATGTATCACAGACCATTGATAGGTTGATTGCAAAGAATTAAGTGTGTTATATAGATCTTCAGATTACCAAATCAGATGGAGTAGCTACTGAGGAAGCCTATCAATAGATAAAAAAGGTCAACCAGAAATCTGGCTGACCTTGTAATACAAACGGGTGCGTTAGTTAGAAAAGGAGCGGTAAATACATAATTTACTACAAAGTCCTCTGCACACTCTCCATCTGCTCCGCAATATTTTTCCCTAACCGTTTAGATTGAGCAGTTGCTTCTTTTATACATTCCACAAACGCTTCCTGAACTCCGTGAGCAGCAAGGATTTTTAATCCAGCTTCTGTTGTTCCGCCAGGACTTGTTACCGCATGGCGAAGCTCCTGTGGTGTTTTTGTCGTTTTGGCTACCATTTGTGCTGCCCCTATTAAGGTTTGAACAATTAATTGTTGTGCCATGTCTCGTTCTAAGCCTATTTCGACGGCGCTTTTTTCCATTGCTTCGATCAAATAATAGATATAGGCAGGACCACTACCGGATAGGCCTGTGACCGCATCTAACTGGTGTTCCTCTACAAAAGCTGTCATCCCCACTGTATCAAAAAGCATTTGCACATTTCTTTTTTGATCGTCATCTACTTTGTCATTGACAGCAATTGCTGTGGCAGATAGGCCAACTGTTGCCGATGTATTAGGCATCGCGCGAACGATCGCAAGCTGCTTTTGTGAGAGTAATTCAATCGAATCCATTGAGATACCTGCTAAAACAGAGACAATCAGCATGTTAGACTTTAATAAATGCCGTACTTGTTCAATGGAGGCTGCAGCATCCTTTGGCTTCATCGCTAGTAAAACCATGTCTGCTCCTTCCAGTAGTTCACGATGATCATACGTGGAGCTTACGCCGTATTGCTCGTGAAGTGTTGCCAGTCTATCTGCATTGCTGCGATTGGTCACCCATATTTTTTCAGGGTTGATTAATTGATTTTCCACAATCCCCGCTACTAATGCCTCTGACATTGATCCTGCTCCGATAATCGCTATTTTCTCCACGTTTCTTCCTCCTAAAATCCATTTATAAACAAAAAGACCCTTCATCCTAATAAGGACGAAAGGTCTAAGCTTCCGTGGTACCACCTTCATTTTCATGTTTGCGCACTTCTCGCAAACATGAAACTCAAATCCGTTAACGCCGGAGAACACGGTTAGGTTTGCCTAACAGCTCATAAGGTAGGTTCGGTGGGTAAGGGACGGTAAAGCCTTTCAGCCGGTGAGCTTTACTCTCTTTCGTCTTTTGCCACGTACTGGTCTTATTCATTGCCACTTTAACGCTCTAAATGATTTACTAGTGATTATGCAAGATAACAAGCCCTTCTGTCAAGAGGGAATGCAGCCTGACTTTTCGCATTTTTCAAAAAACAATATATGAAAATAATGACATTCTTAACAACATTGGGTAAAATATACATATGTACTATTGTTATATAACAATTATAATCAAGGGGTTTGAATATGATAGAATGGCGTGATGGAATTGCAAAGCTTGTTTTGCCTACTCCTTTTCCAGTCGGCGATGTGAACGTGTATGTAATAAGGGGGGAACGTTTGACATTAATAGACGTCGGCCCAAATACGGAGGAAGCATTTGTATCGCTTCAAAATCAACTAGCTCAACTTGGTCTCCAGCTAACAGATATCGAACAAGTCATACTAACCCATGATCATCCGGATCATGCAGGCTTGCTCGATCAGTTTTCTCCTGATTTAGAGGTTTACGGACATGCTAACAATGAACGCTGGCTGAATCGAACCAAAGAGTTTTATCATGACTACGATTCTTTCTATCGGCAGCTGTTTGTGGATTGTGGCATTCCGGACAAGTATTATGACCCTTTTATCGGTGGAATGAAACAAATGCTCTTGTTTTCCTGCAACCGATCGTTATCAGGTACGCTTTCTGAGGGGGAAGTTCCGATAGGATTACCTGAATGGACTGTGATTGAAACGCCTGGTCATGCCCAGAGTCAGATCGGTCTATTTCGTAAAAAGGATGGGGTGTTGATTGGGGGAGATCTTCTTTTGGCTCATATTTCTGCGAATCCGCTTCTAGAGCCCCCGCTCCCAGGAGAGAGAGAACGTCCAAAACCACAGCTACAAGTCAATGAATCCTTGCAGAAGCTTCTTACCCTTCCTATTCGTCTTACTTATACGGGTCATGGAGAAGAGGTAACGGATGTTCATGGTCTTGTTGAAAAGAGACTATCTCATCAAATTTTGCGCGCTGAGCAAGTGAAGGAATGGCTGGAGCAGGAATCTATGACTGCTTTTCAAATATGTCAACGCTTATTTCCTTCGGTCTACAAGAGACAGCTGGGGTTGACCATTTCAGAATCCATCGCACAGTTAGACTATTTATTAGATGGTAAAAAAATACAAGATACAAAGGTAAATGGCACATTTGTTTACAGTGCGGCTCTATAAAAATAAATGAAGCTCCTTCCTAAAAAAGGCAAGGAGCTTCATTTTACCCTTTTTGCGAAAGAGTTTTTTTCCATAGTAGAGATTGTAAAGCAGGGTAGTTCACTAAAATCGTCCCTAACAAAATGGTAGCGGCACCAATCCCGGTATACCATGTCATTTCTTCTTGATAGAAGGTGACACCTAAGCCAACAGCGATAAGAGGTGAAATATATAGCCATGTGGACGGGAAGACAGGATCCGTTTTTGTCACAAGCCAATAATATAGGCTATGTCCAACCATAGAGCCAATGATGATTAGATAAAGAAGGGAACCGATGGATGCTGTGTGAATCAATGATGATGGTTGAACCTTCTCTGTTATCAATGATAGTAGCAATAAAAGGAAACCACCGTGCATCATTTGAACGGCGTTTAATACAAGGGGAGAAGCAACGATTTTCTCCTTCACCTGTTTGGTATAAATCGTCCCTGAAGCATAAAACACTTCACCTACTACGATTGCTAGACATCCCATGATCCATAAGAAATGTACGTTTAAAGAAATGCTCGGTAAAATTAACACGACTACTCCAGCCAATCCAATCATACATCCTATCATGGATGTATGAGACGTTTTTTGTTTTAGCAAGAGGGAAGATATGATTAAAATCATCATTGGTCCTGTTGCCGATAGAACCGCTGCTACTCCTGAAGAAACATACTGTTCAGCCCAATATAATGTGGCGAATGTTCCAAACGTTAACCCTACCCCAGTAAAAAAGAGCTCTTTTCTAAAAAGTATTTTTAAAGAAACCTTGTCCTTCCACCTCATAAATAGAAATAATAGAAACCCGGCACTGAAAAATCGAAGTCCTGCACCGAAAAAAGGTGGGATTCCCGCATCTACACCTATTTTAATCGCTAAAAAGGTGGTTCCAAAGATAAAGCACATAAGTAAATAAAACAAAATAATCATTCTCCATTCCTCCTTGCCACTAATCATACCGCTAGAAGAATAGAACAGTTTTAGATGAACAGAACAGATGATGGTAAATTATGTTACAATCAAAAATCATAAGGGGGTGTCTTTAATGAGTAAACACGCACAACGAAAGTATCTTTTTGAGGAAGTATACGAGTATTTATGGCAAAGAATAGAGCGTTCGGACTGGAAGACTGGTGACAAGTTGCCGTCGATTCGTGAATTGTCATTGGAAATGAATGTTCATCGGCTGACCGTTTTCAAAGCTTATCAAATGCTGAAGCAACAAGGTAAGGTGTTTGTAAAAGATAAATCTGGTTATTATGTTCAAGGAAGTTCCACACCCCCTGTAGATGGCCACTCTTTGCTTCGAGCTAATGAGAAAACATACAACCTATCTGACATACATCAGCAAAGCGTTCAATATCAGTTTTCACAAGCATTAATTGATCCTAATCTATTGCCAAATCACTTCTTATCAGATTATGTAAAAAAGGTTTTTGATTTGTATCCTAAGGTGCTTTCTACCTACTCTACCGTACAAGGGGATATGGAGCTGCGTGATACATTGGCGAACTATTTTATTAAATGCTATAAAACTCATCTTTCCCTTGATGATATCCTCATCACTTCAGGCTCTCAGCAAGCTCTCCATCTAATCTCTCAATTATTTATCAAACCAAGAGATACGGTGCTACTGGAGCAGCCAAGCTATAGTGCTGCAATTGATATTTTTAAAAGTCAGGATGCCCATTTGATAGCCATCGATATTCAGCCTTATGGCTATGATTTAGAGCAAGTTGAAATGCTTATGAAAAAATACAAGCCGAGACTGTTTTATATGAACCCAACCTTTCATAATCCAACCGGTTATACGGTCCCAACGGCACAACGAAAGAAGTTAGTGGAATTAGCTGAACGATACAACTGTTTAATTGTTGAGGATGATGCGTATCACGATATTTATTTCGAAAAAGCTCCACCACCGCCTCTTTATACATTTGATACAGCTGGTGTCGTCATTTATGTGAGAAGCTTTTGCAAATACGTTTCACCTGGACTACGTGTGGCAGCTTGTATTGTTCCACCTGCCTTGAAAGATGGCTTGCTTACAGTGAAAGCACTTGCCGATAATGGCTCCCCACTACTTAATCAAAAAATCTTTCTTCATTATTTTTCCTCTCCCCGGTTGCAGCAGCACCTAGAAAAACTTAGAATTGCTCTGCAAATTCGTATGGAAATTATGGAGGAAGAATTACAGAAGACGAATTGGAGCTGGGTAAGTCCTGATGGAGGCTTAAATTTATGGGTTCAGCTTCCTGACCCTCTTCCGACAGAAAAATTGTTACCGAAAGCGATGGAGAATTCGGTTTCCTTTGTTCCTGGATTGATTTGTGATCCTTTGCAACAAGGATTTTCCTCTTCGCTTCGTTTGAGTTATTCTTACGCCAATGAAGAGCAGTTGAGGGTAGGCGTAAGAAAGCTAATCGAGGTAGTGAATACATATGCATGATTTTTTAGCTTTTTTTAAAGGGTTTGTGGTAAGTTATATGTAGCTCGACAAATGCTACATAGATAAGAAGATGGTGATTGTATTGGAACAATTAAAAGGGAAACATATTGTTATAACAGGAGCTTCATCAGGGATTGGAGAAAAGGTGGCTCTTATGGCGGCTGAGCGCGGAGCGCGGCCCATTCTTGTAGCTCGTTCTATTGACAAGCTACAAACAATTGGTGAGGAAATTAACCGAAAAACGGGTACGAATGCCTTGTTTTTTCAGTTGGATGTTGGTGATATCGATCAGGTTCAACAGGTGTTTTCACAAATTAAGCAAGAGGTCGGCCATATCGATATTCTCGTAAACAATGCTGGGTTTGGCGTGTTTGATTCCTTCCATGAGGCCGATTTTGCTGATATTGAAAAAATGTTTCAAGTGAACGTACTCGGTTTAATGGCTTGTACGAAAGAGGTTCTTCCTGTGATGATGGCTCAAAATTCAGGTCATATCATTAATATTGCCTCACAGGCGGGAAAGCTTGCCACTCCTAAGTCCAGTGGATATTCGGCTACGAAGCATGCAGTGTTAGGATTTACGAATAGCTTACGACTAGAGCTTGCAAAATCAAATATACGTGTATCGGCGGTAAACCCTGGTCCGATTGAAACCAATTTCTTTTCAATTGCTGATAAATCAGGAAACTACGTGAAAAACGTGAATCGATTCATGCTGAAATCGGATTATGTTGCCGAAAAAATTATTCAATTAATGCTCAACCCTAAGCGTGAGCTTAACCTTCCAGGCTGGATGAATATGGGGAGTACCATCTACAATCTCATCCCAGGGTTAGCTGAACGCTTTGTTGGCGGCTTTTTCGATAAAAAATAAAAATCACCTTTATAATAGGTGATTTTTTTTTTAATTGGTTAGGTATTCGTATACGACGTCATTAATGAGTTCATATAAAGCAACTTGAGCTCCTTCGGCTTCTTCAACCACCCGTTCGCATAACTTCTCATAGTCCTCTTCACTTGCCTCATGCTCGTACTGCTGAAAGCATTGCCTAAGCATTTTATAAATAAGTTTCTTCTCCATTCCCTTACACCTCTTCTTAAGCCATTATAACTTACCAATATTCACAAAAGGAAATAGAATAAAATTTCCATTGAAACCGAACGTATATTCGCTTAATATAAGAATATACTAAAAAAAGAGAACGAATGTTCCTATTTGATGTTTGGGAGAGAGAGAACACGATGATTAATTACAGTGAGTTGCCCCATCAAACCATTTTATGTGTGGACATGAAGAGTTTTTATGCTAGCTGTTCAGCTGTTATTGAAGGGTTAGATCCACTTGAGTGTTATTTGGCAGTGATTGGAGATAAAGAGCGAGAGGGAAGTATTGTATTAGCTGCATCACCGAAGTTAAAGAAGGAATTTGGTATTAAAACCGGATCAAGGAAGTTTGAAATTCCAGACGATCCGAAAATTCAAGTAGTTGAGCCGAAAATGGCTACTTATTTACGTATTTCCACTGAAATTACGAAGGTGTTTCATCGTTACGTTCCAAAAGAAGCTATTCATACGTATAGCGTCGATGAGAGCTTTCTAAAAATTGATGGAGCCCTTCATTTATGGGGAGATGCATGGACGGTTGCACAGAAGATTCGTGATGATATTGAGCGAGAATTTCAGCTGCCCTGTGCGATTGGAATTGGTCCGAACATGCTACTATCAAAGCTTTGTCTTGATTTGGAAGCGAAAAAGAAGGGAATTGCTGAATGGACGTACGAGGATGTAAAAACAAAGCTTTGGAATGTTTCTCCTTTACGTGAGATGTGGGGAATCGGAAGAAGGGTAGAGAAAACATTAAATGGAATGGGAATTTTTACGGTTGGTCAGCTTGCTCGCTTTGATTTGAAAAAGCTTGAGAAAAAGTTTGGGATTATGGGGAATCAACTGTACCATCATGCGTGGGGAGTGGATTTATCCGAAATTGGAGCACCGATTATGGAGGGACAAATTAGTTTTGGAAAGAGTCAAATTTTGCTTCGTGATTATAAAGAGGAAGTAGAAATCAAACGCGTCATTCTAGAAATGTGTGAAGAGGTCGCGAGAAGAGCACGAACCCATAAGAAGGCAGGTCGAACGATTAGCTTCGGCATTGGTTATAGTCAGGACGAGTTCGGTGGAGGCTTTTACCGTTCGCGGTCAATTGAGGTACCGACAAACGTGACGATGGAGCTGTATGACGTTTGTCTACGTCTATTTGCGGAGCACTACGAAGGAAAAACGGTACGGAAAATCTCCATCGCCCTTAGCAATATTTGTGATGATACAGACTATCAGTTAAATATTTTTGAACCGAATGGCTGGAAGGAACGAGAGCTCGGGTATGTTGTGGACCGTATCCGCAATCGGTACGGACATGGCGCTCTATTGCGTGCGGTATCGTATACAGCAGCGGGAACGGCGAAGCATCGTGCTAAGCTAGTTGGCGGTCATAAGAGGTAAGGAGGAACAAGGATGATTCGAGATAGAGGAAGAATCAAGTGGACATCAATGATGCTTCCTGAGCATGTTAAGCTATTGCGCGATTGGGCGGAAGAGGATTCTTACGAGAAAGAAAAAGAGATGGATGAACAAAAGCTGGAGGAGATGAACCATCTGTTATTAGCGGCGATGGAGGAGCATCAAGCGGTGATGGTCACTCATTATCGTTACCGGAAGCACGAATTGATTATCGGACAAATCCATTATTGGGATGAGCTTCAGCAAAGGCTTCATATTGTTGATCATTTTGGGGAGGTTCACCGAGTCCCCCTTTCGAGCATTGTAGATGTACAAATGAAAGAGTAAGAGCAGTCTCCGAAAGGAAACCGCTGCTTGAAGTTTATTCAGGAGTTTTTACTGCGCGATCACGGGCTTGAAACTTTCCTTTATGCGATCCATCGCAAAAGGGACGTTTGGATGAGAGACCACATCGGCATAAAGAGAACGTGGGTTTCGTTTCAAATACATTTCCTTCCATATCAATCAATTCAACCTCACCAGTCACACGGAAAGAACCGTTGTCCATTACTTTAATCTGAACCTTCGACAAACTGACCACTCCTACAAAAAAAATGTAATAATATCGTAAAGAATTCATTGCCGAAAAGCAAATCATAGGGCAATAAAAAAACGCTATGTTACAATGATTATATGAAGTGGCGTAGGAAACATGATGAAAAGCTGGAGGAACAGACAATGAATATTACGATAACAGAAATAGCAGCACAAAAGATTACCGAGAAGATAAGTGGAAAGCAAGGCTTTTTGAAGCTAAAGTACGATATAGAAGGCTGTGGGTGTGTAGTAAGTGGTGTACCAACTCTATGGTTAGTGAATGAGCTGGATGAGGATGATGATACAGCCATTGAAACGAACGAGCAAACGGTGTATATCGAAAAATCAAAGGCAGTATTTCTTGATGAAGAACTAAAAATTGATTTCTCTCAGAATGCAAATACATTCCAATTAAAAAGTGTAGGACAATACCTAAACCCAAGAATGGCCTTTGTCGATAAAACAAAATAGAACTATTTAACGAGCAGATCTACTACAAAAGTGGATCTGTTTTTCTTTTTATAGAAAATTAGCATTTTTTGGATGTTTCTTACATTCACTGATAGTGGGGGGATGATATGCGAAATTGGCGAGGAATACTGCTAATTGGTATTGCTATTCTACTCACATCATGTCGGGCAGCAACTATAGAAGTGGCAGTGCCTTTTGAAGTAAAAGAAACGATTGTAGAAGAAAAGCTTACGGATGGAGCCATCATCATGTATACAACTGCTCAAGAGCATGAAGGAGAAGATTTTGATGCGATAAGCATCGCATACCTGGAGGGAGATGAAGAGAAAGGCTGGACGAATGAAGGTGGTAATCATTGGGAATATAAAGGAACTAACCCACTAACCGTCTATTACCGAGATATATATGATTATAGTAGTCAGGGGAAAATTCTGAGTAGATTTCAGCTTACATATGGACAGATAGAAAGTGGGGACATTGTATCTATTGAAGGATCGGAAACTGGCAATCAATACGTCAATTTAACCATAATCGAAAAAGAAGGAAAGAGGTATTTTTTTGAAATGAAAAAATACCCTTATATTCGGGCACTGGATAAGGAAAAGAAAGTCATTGCAGAAGAGAAGCCGAGACGCTAGAGAAGTCTCGGCTTGTGTTTTATTACTCACTTAATAGAGGAGAGAACACAAAGTCATGGAGAAATTCATCAATCACCTGTTCGTAGTCCTCTTTGTTTTCATTCAGTGATTGGGCATGGACCCCATTTTCAGCGAGAAATAATTTTTTGGGTCCCTTCTTCTTTTCATACAAGGCTTGTGTCATCGTTGGAAGAATAAAATCATCCTTTTTGCTGTGAATAAAAAGAATCGGTTTTTTAATCGAGTCAATAACGGTAATCGGAGCGATGCTTTGTAAGGAGTAGCGATCGCGCATTCGCAGGAACAAATCTGCGACAGGGAGAAACACCTTTCCAGGAAGCTTTAATTCTCTCTTTAAACGATAAGCAAGCTGCGCCTTAAAGTCAGAGAAGGGACAATCAGCGATGTAAAAATCTGCCCCATCCTCAAGCATTCCTGCATACAATAGCATGGTTGCGGCACCCATTGATTCCCCATGAATACCAAGAAGGAGATGTGGGCCTTGGTCTGCTTTTAACCAGTCAACAATCGCTTTTAAATCAAATTTTTCATAATGACCGTAGCTGGTGGTTTTTCCTCCAGATTCTCCGTGACGACGGTGGTCATAAATAACCGCGTTAAAACCTCTTTCGATAAACAAATTCATGTATTTAATGGAATTGATTTTGTTTTCGGTAACGCCATGACAAATAATCACGTACTTCTTTGTATGATGTGGTTCCAGCACAATGGCTTTTAATTGGTATCCAAATGGTGAAGTAATGAGTACTTCGCGTTTAGGAATTCGATCAAAATCATCAGGGTTGTAACGACCTGCCGTCTGTTCCCGATCAACAACGAAAAGGGGATCCTTTGTTCTCATATACATGATCCGATTCGTAAAATAAAGGCCAAACGTGATCAAAAATAAAAAAAAGGCAAAAAGGAAACGGAGTGCTTTTCTCAGGCAAACATCCCTCCGATACATGTTTTACTTAATTTTACCATTCAACAGGAATTTAAAACAAAAAAAAGCTTAGAAAGCATCTCTAAGCTTTTGACTGAAGAGTATAAAAGGAGCTTGAAATTGGTTTGGGAAGATGAGGAGCGATAACATCTATGGCCTGAACAAGGAGAGGTAATTGTATTCCCGTTTGAATTCCCATTCTTTCAAGCATGAAAACAACATCCTCAGTCGCAACATTTCCAGACGCCCCTGGAGCAAACGGACAACCACCAATTCCCCCTGCAGATGTATCAAAGCGGGAAATCCCAGCTTGTAGAGCAGCAAAGATATTAGCAAGACCCATTCCGCGAGTGTCATGAAAATGGGCTGTAATAAGTGTAGTTGAAAAGAGATTATTAAGCTTTGAAAACAAAGAATACGATTCGTGCGGTGCAGCCATCCCGATGGTGTCTGCAACACTTAATTCATCCACCCCTGCTTGAACAAATTGCTCGCATAATTGAATCGTTTCTCTTTCTTCGACTCGGCCTTCAAACGGGCAGTAAAAAGCGGTTGAAATGCATGCTCGTACAAAAACACCTTGAGCTTTTAGCTCTTTTATAAGTGGGAGAAGCTCTTCCATTGCCTGAGCCGTTGTTCGATTAATATTCTTTTGGTTAAACGGGTTGCTTACTCCGACGAACAGAGCAATTTCTTGGCAATTGGACAAGCGAGCGCGCTGAATACCCGAACGATTAGGAGTTAGGACAATGGTCCGGGTGTTAGGGTCTAGGGAGTGCCAGACAATCTCCTCGGCATCTTGCATTTGTGGAACCCATTTTGGTGAGACAAAGGAGGTGATCTCCATTTCTTTAATACCCGATTTCTTTAAGTGGTCAATAAACTGAAGCTTTGCCTCAGTTGGTATAAAAACGCTTACATTTTGAAGCCCATCACGAGGACCGACTTCAATAATTGTTGCTTTCTTAGGTAAATCAATCGTCATGTTTTATTCACCCCTTCATACGTTAATTGTAGAGTGATTGATTTTAAATATGCAAGAATAATAGAAATTTTCTTGAAATAGAAGGGTTTTTCTATTTCCGCTAGAAATATAAAAAGTGGTAGCGTTTACATAAAGAGAAGGGGTGAATGAGGTGAAACCAATTTATACGTCTTATTTAGAGGCGGTAAAGGATATTCATGATGGTGCAACTCTTATGGTGGGGGGCTTTGGGCTTTGTGGCATTCCTGAAAATTTAATTTTAGCTCTCGTTGAAAAGAAAGTCACTGACTTGACGGTCATTTCTAATAACTGTGGAGTGGATGAATGGGGTCTAGGGCTATTACTAAAAAATAAGCAAATTAGAAAAATGATTGGATCCTATGTGGGTGAAAACAAAGAGTTTGAAAGGCAAGTTTTGTCAGGAGAGCTAGAAGTAGAATTGACCCCACAAGGGACGCTAGCTGAAAAGATTCGAGCCGGTGGAGCAGGAATCCCTGCCTTTTATACGCCTGCTGGAGTGGGCACTCCCATTGCTGATGGGAAAGAGACAAGAGTGTTTAATGGAAAAGAATATTTACTAGAAGAGGCCCTGCAAGCCGATTTTAGCCTCGTTCGAGCTTGGAAGGGAGATAAAATGGGGAATCTCATTTATCATAAGACGGCTCGTAATTTTAACCCGATGATTGCCGCAGCAGGAAAAGTAACCATTGCAGAAGTAGAACATTTATATGAAACAGGAGAACTAAACCCGAATGAAATCCATACGCCGAGCATTTATGTTCAGCGACTCATTGTTGGAAAGCAGGAAAAAAGGATTGAAAGACTAACCGTTCAGGGCTAGAAAGGGAGTGGGGACATGACAAATATTCGTGAAAGAATTGCAAAAAGAGCAGAAAAAGAAATTGAAAGTGGCTATTACGTTAATTTAGGTATAGGAATGCCAACTCTTGTTGCAAATTTTATATCAAAGGATAAAGAGGTCGTTCTACAATCTGAAAATGGATTACTTGGGATTGGACCTTTTCCTAAAGAAGAAGAAGTAGACGCGGACTTGATTAATGCGGGGAAAGAAACCGTTACGGCTATTCCTGGAGCTGCTTATTTTGATAGTGCAGAGTCATTTGCGATGATTCGAGGTGGGCATGTGGATATCGCCATCCTAGGAGGGATGGAAGTGTCCGAAAATGGAGATTTGGCGAACTGGATGATTCCAGGGAAAATGATTAAAGGCATGGGTGGAGCTATGGACCTGGTTCATGGGGCGAGAAAAATTATTGTCATCATGGAGCATACGAATAAAAAAGGTGACGCAAAAATCCTTAAAAATTGTAGTTTGCCTTTAACGGGTCAAGGTGTAGTGGACCGAATTATTACTGACAGAGCAGTCATTGATGTAACTTCTAATGGGTTGAAGCTTGTGGAAGTGGCAAAGGGCTATACGGTAGAGGATGTGATAGCGTCCACTGAGCCTGAGTTGATAATTGATGATAAGGTCGGATTAGATGCATTTGAGTGATGGATAGAACGATGACCGAACATTTGGTATAATATTCGTCATCAACATGTAGAGAGGGATTTTGTATGAAAAAGAAAAAACAAACTCGCCCGGCTCAAAAGAAAGTCGAAGACAAACCAGTAACTCTTGGTGACCTATTGAATGTGGAGCTAGTTAAACAATTAAAGAATACGAAAAATGAACTAGAGGAAGAAGCTCAAGCTAAAAAGGTAGCGGAAGAGGAAAGAAAAAGAGAAGAACGCCGCCTAAAAGAAAAAAACAAAACGTTCGAAGAGCTTCTGAATGAAAGTGAATTTGATTGGAAGAAATTTAAGTGATAGTATGTATTGGTCCTTCATCTTTGTGATGAAGGACCTTCCATTATTAGACGGGCATTTTCGAATTACCGATGCTGGCCATACACATTTGCTTTTGAAACTTCCTTAATAAAAGAAACCTCTCCTTCTGATAAGGGTTGAGAGCGTACAGCTTTTGCGTTGTTTTTCACTTGTTCCACTGAGCTTGCACCAGCAACGACACTTGCAATGGTCGGGTTATGAAGGACGTAGCGTAAAGCAACTTCAGTTAACGATCGATCCCCAAAATGGTTTCTCAATTCTAATAAGAGCGAGCGTAACTCTTCCTCTGAATAATCCATAAAACCCTTTTCCGTAATTTTATTCACACCAACATCGCTTAATAAACCCTTTGCGACAGGTCCTCGTGCCACAACTGAAATATCATTCTCACGAAGAATACTTAGAGCTTCCTCTTCAGGACGGCGATCAAGGATACTGTACTGCATCATCACGGAAGAGATATTCGATTTACTGGCGTATTCACGAATCACATTCGGTCTGATCGAGGAGATGCCATAGTATTTAACAAACCCCTCACTGACAAGTTCTTCAAATGCCTCAATGGTTTCATCCATTGGATCATCCAAAGTTCCGCCATGAAGTTGATATAAATCAATATAATCAGTTCCAAGTCTAGTAAGACTGTCTTTAACTGCTTCCTTAATATACGTTTTGCTCGGATCCCAGCTCCAACCATCCTTATTGTTGTTCCAACGATTGCCGACCTTTGTTGCAATAATTACCTGCTCTCGAACAGGCTTCAAAGCTTGTCCGACAATTGATTCATTCACTCCAAAATCGTATAAGTCTGCCGTATCAAAATAATTGACTCCTTCTTCAAGAGCGGCGTTGATGATTCGTTCTGCTGCAAGTGCATCTGTTCCAAGCGTCATGCATCCAAGTCCTAGCTCTGTTACATGCAAATCCGACTTACCGAGACGTCTCTTTTCCATGGGATTAAGCACCTTCTTCTATAAAATAGTTTACCTTCTGCTCATTATTTTACAGAAAATTTCCCATTGATGCGAAGAACAAGCATTACTTTTTCTTTCTCTCATCCTCCACCCAGTCTTTTACAAGAGTATAGTCTTTAGAATATTGGAGAAGTTTGTGTCGAATTTCCCATGCTTTCCCGACAAGAACAATTCCTTTTTCATGTAAGTATATTTTCATCACTTTCCTCCAAATTAAGGTATGATAAAATGTATGAGGAAACTAGCTGACAATAGAACAGGAGTGGAGACAAATGAGTTCATCCTTTGAAGAAAAAACAATAAAATCAGAAAAGATCTTCTCTGGGAAAATCATCTCGTTACAGGTAGACGATGTGGAGCTGCCAAATGGAAAGCATTCGAAACGCGAACTGATTAAACACCCAGGGGCAGTTGCTGTTATTGCGATTACGGATGAAGGAAAAATCGTAATGGTTGAGCAATACAGAAAGGCTTTGGAAAGAGATGTAGTGGAAATCCCTGCAGGAAAGCTTGAAAAGGGAGAAGAACCATCCCTTTGTGCGAAGCGTGAGCTAGAAGAAGAGACAGGTTATGTATGCAAAAGCCTAGACTGGTTGATTTCTTTTTACACATCACCTGGATTCGCGGATGAAATTGTTCATTTATATGTGGCACGTGGATTAGAGAAAAAAGAAGACGCTGCCCCGCCTGACGAGGATGAATTTGTTACATTAGTAGAGCTAACGCTTGAAGAAGCACTAGAGTACATAGAAGAGAGAAAAATATATGATGCAAAAACAGCCTACGCTGTTCAATACTTACAACTTCAAGAGGCATTAAAGAAATGAATTCATACTTCGCCGACCTTCACATCCATATTGGGAGAACATGGAATGGGAAGGCAGTGAAAATAACGGGGTCAAAATCATTAACGTTTACGAATATTATTCAGCATGCGAGAACGATTAAAGGATTGGATATCATAGGAATCATCGATTGCCATTCACCTGAGGTCATTCAAGAGATCGAAGCATTGATGAGTGAAGGGGAAATAATAGAGTCCCCAAGAGGTGGTTTGCTGTATGGAGACATGCTTATCCTAATGGGTTCTGAACTTGAAATCTATGACGATAACTGCAAGGGACCCATTCATATACTAGCCTTTTTGCCTGACATGGCTCAATTAAAGGAATTTTCACAATGGCTTTCCAATCATTTGAAAAATATCAACCTAAGCTCACAGCGTGTGTATGTCACGGGACTTGAGTTGCAGAAAAAGGTGAAGGAGCTAGGGGGATTATTTATTCCAGCCCATGTATTTACTCCTTTTAAAAGCTTGTTTGGAAAAGGAGTAAAACAGTCACTCACCGAGGTATTTGATCCAAACTTAATAGACGGCATAGAGCTTGGATTAAGTGCTAATACGCAAATGGCAGACCAAATAGGTGAGCTTCATCGTTATTCGTATGTGACGAATTCAGATGCACACTCATTAGGGAAAATTGCAAGAGAATATCAGCAGATAAAAATGAAAGAGCTGTCTTTTACTAGCTTTCAGGAGGCTTTATACAACCAAGAGGGTCAGTATGTGGAGGCCAATTATGGACTTGATCCATTGCTTGGCAAGTATCACGAAACCGTATGCGCGAACTGCCATGAAAAAGTGCAGTTGTCCGATCAAGTATGTGAAGCTTGTGGCCATACAAAATTCATTAAAGGAGTTGCTACAAGAATACGAGAGCTTCAAACCTCTAAAGAGGGAAAGAAGGGGCGTCCTCCATATATTCATCAAGTTCCTCTAGACTTCATTCCAGGACTCGGACCAAAGCTTTTTCAAAAATTACTAGATCATTTTGGCACGGAAATGGCCATTCTCCACCACGTACCGGAAGAAGCTTTACATGAGGTTGTACCAAAACGCGTGGCAGAATTAATTGTTTCAGCTAGAAACGGAGAACTTCATTTCCATGCAGGCGGTGGTGGAAGGTACGGGAAGATTATTGATTAGAAGAGACAGTAGAAGATACTGTCTCTTCTATTTATTTAAGCTTTGAAAAAACACAGGTATCCCTCAGTGTTTTTCCATCCGCACTTTTACTATTATTTTTTAAGGTGGCTTCTAGGGTGAATCCGAGTTTTTCAGGAATGCTTCGACTAGCGATATTATCCGGATCACAACGGATTTCCACACGATTCGCTTGCAAATCTTCAAAGACAGTTTTTATTAAAGCAGCTGTTGATTCAGTTATATACCCCTTTTTTGTCAAGCGACTATCACACCAATATCCGATCTCGAAGCAACCTGCATCCCAATTGATTCGGTGTAGCCCAGTTGAACCAATAAATTGATGATCCTCTTTTCTGAAAATATGAAGACGAATATCCTCTTTTAATATAAATTGTGCATACGATTTTCTAACGCCTTCTTCTACCTCCTCGAGCGTTTGATTTGTATGAGCGAAAGGGAGCCACTGTTGTAATTCGTTTAGGGAAGCTTGAATGGCTTCATACACAAGATGACCGTCTCCAGGCATACAAGGTCGAATATAAAGACGCTCTGATTCTATTTTTTCTGGAAAATCTATTAATATAGGCTTCATTCGATATTCCTCCTAAATATAGAGATTTTGAGTATTATAACTGGTAAGTTATGGTTAGGACAAGAGGATTTATAACAGTTTTGGAATCTATCTAGTCATACCTTTACTAGAGTTCGCATACATTTTACTAACTGAGTTGTAAGGGGAGGAAGGGCAATTGAAGAAAAAAAAATACCAGAACGTCGTAGCAATGCATTTCCGCGAGCACTCCTCGATTTATTTATTTGTCGTGGTGTTATTTCTAATGGGGGTCATCTTTGGAGCGATTATCGTCAATAGTTTAAGCTTTACCCAGAAGGAAGACTTATTTTATTATTTGTCACAATTTTTCGGACAAGTATCAGACGGAAAAGTAGCGGCATCAAAAGATTTGTTTTATCAAAGTTTCTTTCATAACAGTAAGTTTGTGGGGCTCATGTGGGTATTAGGTGTGTCAATTATCGGCTTACCAATTACACTCATACTTTTATTTATGAAAGGAATGGTTGTTGGGTTTACGGTCGGTTTTTTAGTGAATCAAATGGGCTGGGAAGGTTTTGTTTTATCATTTGTATCTGTACTTCCGCAAAATCTATTAATTATCCCAGTGTTTATTATCGGTGCAACCCTGTCAGTAGCATTCTCACTAAAGATGATTCGCAGACAGTTTATGAAAAAACAGGGCCAACCAATCATGCCGATGCTAGGTGGATACGTTGCAGCCTTTTTAGCCGCTCTCGTATTCATTGCCATAGCAGCTGCCATTGAGGCATATATATCACCATTATTAATGAAATCAATTGTTGAATCGATTCACTCTTAATTATAATTATTTTTATATGATAATGGTTATTTTTGCTTATTTGTAATTATTTTATTTTGAAAGTCTATTCTCATCTGTTATAATGGGTATTGACAGTGGCGAGGGAGGACTTTCGTGATGGAAAATCGAATTGATAGAATAAAAAAACAGTTACATTCGTCCAGTTACAAGTTAACACCTCAGCGCGAAGCAACCGTTCGAGTGTTATTAGAGCATGAAGAGGATCATTTAAGTGCGGAAGATGTATACCTCCTTGTAAAAGAAAAATCGCCTGAGATTGGATTGGCAACTGTTTATCGAACTCTAGAATTACTTACAGAATTGAAAATTGTTGATAAAATAAACTTTGGAGATGGAGTCTCAAGGTACGACTTGAGACAAGAAGGTGCAGCACACTTCCATCACCATTTAGTATGTATTGAATGTGGAGCAGTTGACGAAATACAAGAAGATCTACTTGAAGATGTGGAAGAAACGGTAGAGCGCCGCTGGAACTTTAAAATTAAGGACCACCGTTTAACCTTTCATGGTATTTGCCACCGCTGTCATGACAAAGTAGAGGCAGAAGAAGAATAAACCAGCAAAACCTTTTCAAATGGAAAGGTTTTTTATTTTTGTTCTTTTTATAAACAGTTAAAGCCCTTTAGGTATAATTCTTGTCCAAACTGGCATACCCTTTATTAGTAGGTTCTTTAAGAGTAAGAGCCAATACTTTATTTTGGACTTGGAGGACATCAGAAATGAAAACGTGGTTCCAGCTCGTTTTTCAAACCTTGAAGGTATTTATCCTTTTTACCGGATGCACAATCCTCTTTTATTATGGTATTATGTGGGTAAATGAAGAGTATCAAGATTATCATCGATACGATGAACCAAACGGGACAGCGGTAAAAGTATCAGCGAATGTAGATGCTGAAAAATCTACTTGGTTTGATCGTATCGTTCTTTTTTACTTAAATGGGGAGTAATGTTGGATGGAAGATGAGTTAAAGGACTTTATGCATTTTCTGATAGTTGAAAAGGCATTAGCTAAAAATACGATTGTATCATACGAACGAGATTTAAAAGCATACTTAAAATATATAAAGACAGTAGAAAATGTTCAATCCATTAATGATATCGGCCGAATTCAGATTGTACACTTTTTAGGTCATTTAAAAGAACACGGGAAATCGTCAAGAACGATCGCGAGAAATATAGCCTCTATACGCGCTTTTCATCAGTTCTTATTACGTGAAAAAGTAGCAGAGCAGGATCCTTCTGTACATATTGAAACACCTCAGCTTGAACGAACCCTTCCAAAGGTGTTGAATCTGCAAGAAGTAGAAAGATTGTTAGAGACACCAAAGCTTCACACCCATTACGGATTGCGCGATAAAGCGATGCTGGAGCTTTTATATGCAACAGGAATTCGTGTAAGTGAACTAATTGGTTTGAATCTCGATGATGCCCATTTAACGATGGGATTTGTTCGTTGTATCGGAAAGGGAAATAAAGAGCGGATTATTCCATTAGGCCGAACAGCCGCAATAGCCATTCAAGAGTATTTAGACAAAGGACGCCCGCAATTCATTAAAAACCAGCGTGAAGAATCATTGTTCGTCAACCATCATGGAAGAAGATTAACAAGACAGGGATTCTGGAAGATTTTAAAGGGATTAACGAAGGAAGCTGGCATTGAAAAGGAACTAACTCCTCATACACTTAGACATTCCTTTGCTACACATCTTCTCGAGAACGGAGCAGATTTAAGAGCGGTTCAGGAAATGCTAGGACATTCGGATATATCGACTACGCAAATATACACACATGTAACGAAAACACGTTTAAAGGACGTGTATAGTCAATTCCACCCAAGAGCATAATAGATTAAGAGAAAGTAATAAATGTTCAAAAAGCTGCCATGAAAGATAGCAGCTTTTCGTTGTGTTTTATATGAAACTTCTTGTACAATGAAGATGTCAGACTTCTGACGTTGTTAGATATTGAACCGTCAGATTAATATTTGGGAAAGCTATTTGATGAGAGTTGTAAACGGTTAATTTTAAGGAGGAGAATGAATGCCTTATCAATATAAACGGATTTTTTTAGTTGTGATGGATTCTGTTGGGATCGGTGAAGCAAAGGATGCCGAGAGATTTGGAGATAAAGGTTCGAATACATTAGGCCATATTGCAGAAAGAATGAATGGTTTACATATGCCGAATATGGCAAAGCTTGGCCTTAGTAATATTGAGCCAGTAGGTGGAATTGAAAAAGCGGATTCCCCGCTTGCTTTCTATACAAAAATGCAAGAAGCCTCTAATGGAAAAGATACGATGACAGGTCATTGGGAGATCATGGGGCTCAATATTAAAACCCCGTTTAAAGTTTTCCCGGATGGTTTTCCAGATGAATTGTTAGCTGAACTAGAAGAAAAGACGGGTAGAAAAATTATTGGAAATAAGCCTGCCAGTGGAACGGAAATTCTCGATGAACTGGGTGAAGAGCATATGAAGACAGGTGCATTAATTGTCTATACGTCTGCTGATTCCGTTTTGCAAATTGCGGCACATGAAGACATTGTTCCGATTGAAGAGCAATATAAAATCTGTAAAATAGCTAGAGAGCTGACCTTGGATGAAAAATACATGGTCGGTAGAATTATTGCTAGACCATTTGTAGGAGAACCAGGGAATTTTAAGAGAACAGCGAACCGTCATGATTATGCACTAAAACCATTCGATAGAACAGTGATGAATGAATTAAAGGATAGCAAGTTTGATGTGATTGCGATAGGGAAGATATCAGATATTTACGACGGCGAAGGAGTAACGGAGTCTTTACGTACGGTGTCTAATATGGATGGAATGGATAAACTTGTTCAAACGCTTGATATGGATTTTACAGGCTTGAGCTTTTTAAATTTAGTTGATTTTGATGCTTTATTTGGACATCGTAGGGATCCTATTGGCTACGGAAAAGCTCTAGAAGAGTATGATGCTCGCTTACCTGAAGTATTTGAAAAACTAAAAGACGATGATTTGTTAATCATTACGGCTGATCACGGAAATGATCCGGTTCACCCTGGAACAGACCATACACGTGAATACGTTCCTTTATTAGTGTATTCACCTGTCATGAAGGGTGGAAAAAAACTGCCGATTCGTGAGACATTTGCAGATATTGGAGCAACCGTAGCAGAGAATTTCCAAGTGAAAATGCCAAAGTACGGAAAAAGCTTTTTAAACGAATTAAATTAAATTCTTAAAGGAGTTTTGTAAGATGGACGTGTTAAACATAAATAATTCAGCTTCTTTTTTAAAGGGAAAATACAAAAAAACACCAAAAGTTGGATTGATCCTTGGTTCCGGGCTAGGTGTACTTGCAGATGAGATTCTTGAGCCTACAAAAATTCCATACAATGAAATTCCAGATTTCCCAGTTTCAACAGTAGAAGGACATGCTGGACAGCTTGTATTTGGGACGTTAGAAGGTGTTGAGGTCGTCGCTATGCAAGGGAGATTTCATTACTACGAGGGCTATAGCTTTGATAAAGTGACATTTCCTGTTCGCGTAATGAAAGAACTTGGTGTTGAAATACTAATTGTCACAAATGCAGCGGGTGGCGTAAATGAGTCCTTTAATCCAGGTGATTTAATGTTAATTACCGATCATATTAATAATATGGGATCGAATCCATTAATCGGACCAAATGATTCAAGATTAGGCGTACGCTTCCCTGATATGTCTGAAGCCTATTCAAGAGATTTACGTGAAAAAGCAAAGCAGGTAGCTAATGGATTAGGTCTTACTCTTCAAGAGGGAGTGTATGTTGGAAACACTGGACCTACATATGAGACACCAGCAGAGGTTCGTATGTTACGTGTGATGGGTGGCGACGCAGTTGGAATGTCAACTGTTCCGGAGGTTATTGTAGCAAGACATGCTAACTTAAAAATTCTAGGCATCTCTTGTATTTCCAATATGGCAGCAGGAATACTAGACCAGCCGTTAAATCACGAGGAAGTAATAGAAACAACAGAAAAAGTAAAACATGACTTTTTAAGACTAGTTAAAGCAGTGGTTAAGGAAATAGGAGCATAAAAGAAAACAATATTCCTTATAAAGCGGTGAGAAAAATGAGAATGGTTGATATTATTGAGAAAAAACGTGATGGCAAAGAATTAACGACAGAAGAAATTCAATTTTGTATAAAAGGATACACAGATGGTAGCATTCCTGATTATCAAATGAGTGCTCTTACAATGGCAATTGTGTTTCAAGGGATGTCAGAGGCTGAAAGAGCGACTCTGACTATGGCTATGGTTGAGTCAGGGGACCAAATCGATCTATCTGCGATACATGGAATCAAGGTGGATAAACACTCGACAGGAGGAGTGGGAGATACAACCACTCTAGTATTAGGCCCATTGGTAGCTTCTGTAGGCGTTCCTGTTGCCAAAATGTCTGGAAGAGGGCTCGGACATACAGGTGGAACCATTGATAAACTTGAATCGGTTGAAGGTTTTCATGTGGAATTAGAAAATGAAGAGTTTGTCCGTCTAGTGAACCAAAATAAAATAGCGGTTATTGGCCAAAGTGGGAACTTAACACCAGCTGATAAAAAGCTTTACGCGCTTAGAGACGTAACAGGTACGGTAGAAAGTATTCCATTAATCGCTAGCTCCATTATGAGTAAAAAAATTGCAGCTGGCGCCGATGCGATTGTGTTAGACGTAAAAACCGGTGCTGGAGCTTTCATGAAAACTCTTGAGGATTCTCGTGAACTTGCGAAAGCAATGGTACGGATTGGAAACAATGTTGGCCGGAGAACGATGGCCGTCATCTCTGATATGAGTCAGCCTCTAGGATTTGCTATTGGAAATGCTTTAGAAGTAAAGGAAGCCATTGATACGTTAAAAGGGGAAGGCCCAGAGGACTTAACAGAACTTTGTTTAACCCTTGGTAGCCATATGGTCCTGTTAGCTGATAAAGCTACGAATGTAGAAGAGGCACGTCAAATGCTAAAGAATGCTATAAAAGATGGTTCAGCGCTTGAAACATTGAAAGTCTTCCTTCGTTCTCAAGGGGGAGATGATTCTGTTGTTGACGATCCATCAAGACTGCCCCAAGCTAGCTTTAAGATAGAAGTAGAAGCGAAGGAAGAAGGCTATATCGCAGAAATTATTGCAGATGAAATTGGAACAGCTGCCATGCTTTTAGGAGCTGGTAGAGCAACAAAGGAATCAGAAATCGATTTAGCTGTTGGACTTCTATTAAAAAAGAAAATTGGAGATCAAGTTCAAGTAGGAGAATCCATCGTTACCATTTATAGTAATTTTGAGGATGTCCAAGAAGTAAAAGAAAAGATTTATAATAGCATCTCAATCACAAAAGAAAAAGTCTCAGCCCCCATACTAGTTCATGAAGAAATAACCGAATAGTAAGTATGAAACCTTCCTAATATTAGGAGGGTTTTTTATTTTTTTCTTTGATTGGTTGTTTTTGTATATTTTCTCTTTTCTTGGTGAAAAATGGATGTATAAAGAATGGAGGGCTATGTGCTATGAAGAAGATTCTATCATTATTAATGGCTTTTACTTTTTTAACATCTATTGCAACCCCAACTTTTGCTGAAGAGAAAACAACGGGTGTTGAGCTTGTTGATAATGCAAAGTCAGCCGTATTAATTGAAAGAGATACTGGAACAATTCTTTATAACAAAAACAGTGATGAAATGCTTCCACCTGCTAGTATGACAAAAATCATGACGATGCTGTTAATTATGGAGGCTATCGACTTAGGAAAAATAAAATGGGATGAAAATATTCGAACAAGTGAGTATGCAGCTTCTATGGGAGGTTCTCAAATTTTCCTAGAGCCTGGGGAAGAAATGACCTCTGAAGAAATGCTCAAAGGAATAGCAATCGGTTCTGCAAATGACGCTTCCGTTGCGATGGCGGAAAGAATTGCAGGTTCAGAGGAAGCTTTTGTCGAGATGATGAATGCGAAGGTTAAAGAACTAGGCTTGAAAAGTACGGTATTTAAAAATGTTACCGGTTTACCGGAGGATGGACATTATAGTACAGCTCATGACATGGCAGTTATGGCAAAAGAGCTATTAAAATATGAAGGAATTACAAAATTTACAGGTACATACGAAGCCTACCTACGCGAACAAAGCGATAAAAAGTTTTGGCTTGTTAATACAAATCGTCTCGTTCGTTTTTATCCTGGAGTAGATGGGTTAAAAACCGGTTTTACTAACGAGGCAAAATACTGCTTAACAGCAACCGCAGAGAAAGATGGAATGCGTGTGATTGCAGTTGTTTTTGGTGCTCCAACCTCTAAAGAACGAAATGCACAAATTTCAAAGATGCTGGACTATGCTTTTGCACAGTATCAAACTCATCCAATGTATGAAAGAAGTTTTTCAGTGGGTGAAGTTAAGGTAAGTAAAGGCAGTGAGAGCAAGGTGGAGGCCCTTACGAGTGAACCGATTTCCTTGTTAACGAAAAAAGGGGAAAAAGTGGATGATGTAAAGAAGGAAATCACTTACGAAAAAGATTTAAAAGCACCAATTGAAAAAGGGCAGACCATTGGTTCATTAAAGCTCGTGAAAAATGGGGAGACTCTTGTGTCAAGTCCGCTTGTAGCGAAAGCATCTGTGAAAGAAGCAAATTGGTGGACGCTTTATAAACGCGCGTTTGGTATGTTCACAAAAACGACCAAATAAATATGTCGAATGTTTTTTTATTCATACTTTTTTTAGCGAATAAACACTAGTTTTGTCTGTAAGAAGGAAATCATCATTCTAATATCGAAAAAGACTCACTATACCACATAAGGAGGCTATGGATAGTGAGTCTACACATTGATATGGAAACAAAGAACGATGTCTTATTGTTACGACTTAGCGGCGAATTGGACCACCATTCTGCAGATGTACTTCGTGCAGAAGCAACCAAAGCCATTGAAACACATGATATACGTCATATTATTCTTAACCTAGAGCAGTTGGATTTTATGGATAGTTCAGGTTTAGGTGTGATTCTTGGGAGATATAAGCAAATTAAGCAGCAACATGGTGAAATGGTTGTTTGTGCAATTTCACCTCCTATTCAAAGACTTTTTGATATGTCTGGCTTATTTAAAATTATCCGTTTGGAGCCGACAGAAGAATTTGCTCTTCGAGTATTGGGGGTAGCGTAAACAATGAAAAATGAAATGCAGCTTCAATTTACAGCTTTAAGTCAAAATGAATCTTTTGCACGTGTAACGGTAGCGGCCTTTGTTGCCCAGCTAGATCCAACAATGGATGAATTGACGGAGATTAAAACCGTCGTTTCAGAGGCGGTGACAAATGCCATTATTCACGGGTACAATAACGATCCTTCAGGTACGGTCTTTATCTCAGTAAAGATTGAGGAAAGTTTTATTGAGTTGGAGATAAAAGACGAGGGCTCTGGAATTTTGGATATTGAGGAAGCAAGACAACCTTTATTTACAACCAAGCCAGAGTTAGAAAGATCAGGAATGGGCTTTACGATTATGGAAAATTTTATGGATGAAATCGACGTTCATTCAGAGCTAGGAATAGGTACCACAATTCGATTAAGAAAGCATTTAGCAAAGAGCCAAATGCTATGCAATTAAGGGAGTATTGCTTATGGATGTGGAGGTAAAGACTGATAGCAAACAAACGTATTTAAAGGATCATGAAGTGAAGGATCTAATCAAGAGAAGTCAAGATGGAGATCAAGAAGCTCGAGATACAATTGTGCAAAAAAATATGCGTCTTGTTTGGTCAGTTGTTCAACGCTTTCTCAATCGAGGCTATGAACCAGATGACTTATTCCAAATTGGATGCATAGGGTTACTGAAATCTGTTGATAAATTTGATTTATCTTATGATGTAAAATTTTCAACCTACGCAGTACCGATGATCATTGGAGAAATCCAACGCTTCATTCGAGATGACGGATCTGTCAAAGTGAGCCGTTCCTTAAAAGAAATGGGCAATAAAATAAGAAGAGCGAAGGACGAACTGTCCAAAAACCTAGGCAGAATACCAACTGTTTCCGAAATAGCGGAACATTTGAATCTGACTCCAGAAGATATCATTTTAGCTCAAGAAGCAAGTCGTCAACCATCTTCCATCCATGAAACAGTGTACGAAAATGATGGAGATCCGATCACCCTACTTGACCAAATCGATGATGGGAATGAAGGGAAATGGTTTGATAAAATTGCATTAACAGAAGCAATTCGAGAGCTGGATGAACGCGAGAGGCTGATTGTATATTTACGTTATTATAAGGATCAAACACAATCAGAGGTGGCAGAACGGCTAGGAATATCGCAAGTTCAAGTATCAAGACTGGAAAAAAAGATTTTACAACAAATGAAAGATCGAATGGATTTATAATCCGTTCGATCTTTTTGTTTTAATTGGTTATTTACCCCATTCAACCCACTTATTGGTGAACATGAAGGAAAACAATCCATAGCATACTATTTATACGAGGAAATCACTGTGTGGGAGTGAACGTTGTGGAAAATACGATTTATATCCGAATGCGACATCGACTCCAAGTTCGACCTCACGATTCCATAAAACTTCAGGATGCTGCGCAAATAATCGCTGAAGATTCACTGTTAGAAAAGGTAAAAGATTGCATTGTTTATACGGTGTCAGAGAAAGACCAAAATATTATTATTTTGGATGTTATGAAAGTAATACCAATCTTAACGAATGTGGTTGATCAAATAAATATTGAAATTATTGGTCAAACACAAACGATTATCGAGGTAGTGTACAAAAAAATCGGGGTATCTATCCCTCTTTTTATTCTCATTTGGCTTCTGTTGTTTTTTGGTGCAGCACTTGCCATTATGAATTTCCATGAGGATGTTAGTATGCAAGCGGTCCACCAGCGGATATATAAGATTATTACGGGCAAGGAAAATGTAAAACCACTATTACTGCAGATTCCTTATTCAATTGGTCTAGGGTTAGGTATGATCTTATTTTTTAATCATGTATTTAAAAAACGTCTAAATGAAGAACCTAGTCCGCTAGAAGTTGAAATGTTTAACTATCAGCAAGACCTGGACCGCTATGTAATCATTAATGAAAATGAAGAAAGTATGAAACGAATTCATGATCATTAATATCGTGTTCATTATTTTTATTGGGCTTGCTGGAGGAATTGCAGTTGGTTCAGGGTTTGTCGCTTTCCTTACCGTATTAGGGATTATTCCAAGGCTTACTCAATTATCAAAAACCATGAAGATGATTCATTGGTATGAATGGTCTGTCGTTTTCGGTGCAATTGCAGGTACAATTGCCTCTTTAAGAGAACCAACTCTCTTTTTACCTTCGATCATACTAATTCCGTTAGGCCTTGCTGGAGGAGTATTTGTTGGTTTACTTGCAGCTGCCTTAACTGAAGTATTAAACGTTTTTCCGATTCTGGCGAAAAGAGTAAGAATAGAGGACAAAATTATGATCTTGATGATGGCCTTTGTGTTCGGTAAAATTTTCGGTTCCCTGTTTCATTGGATGTACTTCGTAAATGAGTAAATAAGATAAGAAAGGAACATTTCCTATGGATAGACGGCGCCGCGTGATTCTTGTAACAGACGGAGATGAATACGCAAGAAAAGCAGTCGAACATGTTGCGAAGGAAATTGGTGGAAGATGTATATCTATGTCTTATGGAAACCCGACGACGATATCAGGGGAGGAAATGGTCAAGCTCATTAAGAAGGCAGCCAATGATCCGGTGCTTGTCATGTTTGATGATAGCGGATACGTAGGAGAAGGTGCTGGAGAACAGGCAATGAGGTATGTGGCAACACATAAAGATATTGAAGTTCTTGGTGTATTAGCGGTTGCAGCTAAAACAAGAAAAGCCGAGTGGACTAAAATTGATGTTTGTGTGGACCGCTACGGTGAACTCACTCCTTATGGGGTAGATAAATTTGGTGAAGCAGATTTAGAACTTGGAAGAATGAATGGAGACACCGTATATTGTGTAGATGAGCTTCATGCACCTGTTGTAGTTGGGATAGGCGATATAGGAAAAATGGCTAGGAATGACGATGTTAAAATAGGAGCTCCTATAACACATAAAGCGGTACAAATCATCCTAGAAAGGAGTGGATTCTATGACTAAGAAACCGATCAATCCCCTACCGATTCCTTCTCTTGACGAACTTGAAAATTATATGAAGGAGCATGTTGGATTAGAGGAAACGTTTGATATTGGAGTCAGAAAGTTTAAGGTATTGAAAAAGGAAGTGCACTTGTATTATTTAAATGGTCTAGTTGATACGAACGTGGTTATTCAAAACACGGAGGAAATTGTAAGAATCAATGACCATGAAAAAACCACTTCCGATTATTTAGCCTTAATAGAAAATCGGTTAGTTCATCAATCTGTATCTAAAATTAAAACAATAGGTGAAATAGTTGACCAAGTTCTAACAGGAACACTTGTCATTGTTGTTGAGGGGTATTCAGAAGCATTAGTAGTGGATGTAAGATCGTACCCTGGTAGAACACCTCAAGAACCTGATACAGAGAAGGTAATAAGAGGCTCTCGTGACGGCTTTGTAGAGAATTTCATCGTGAATACTGCGCTAACAAGAAGAAGAATAAAAGATGGAAGATTACGATTCGAAAAGTTAACGGTTGGTGAGAGATCAAAGACAGACATTGTAATTGGTTACCTAAAAGATGTTGCAAATCCTGACCTTGTGAACATTATTAGAAAAGAACTCGAAGCCATTGAGATTGATGGATTAACAATGGCAGATAAAGCAGTGGAAGAATTCCTCGTAAAGCAAGGGTATAACCCGTATCCTTTAGTAAGATACACTGAAAGAGCAGATATTGCAGCAACGCATATTTTAGAAGGACATGTCTTAATTTACGTAGATACATCACCAAGTGTTATTATCACGCCTACTACATATTTTCATCATTTACACCATGCAGAAGAGTATCGTGAATCAGCACTCGTTGGTACAGTCGTACGTTGGACGCGTTTGTTTGGTGTATTAGCATCCTTGTTTTTACTTCCGTTATGGTTTTTATTTGTATTGGAGCCTGAGTTATTACCAAAAGCCATAAAGTTCATTGGTCCAAACAAATCAACTAATATACCAACAGTAGTTCAATTGTTTTTGGCCGATTTCGGAATCTTGTTTTTACGATTAGCAGCTATTCATACACCAACTCCGTTGGCAACCTCAATGGGCTTAGTTGCTGCCGTACTCATTGGCCAAATTGCCATAGATGTGGGTTTATTTGTACCAGAAGTGATTTTGTACGTCGCGGTTTCGGCGGTTGGAACTTTTACTACTCCAAGTTATGAACTTGGAATTGCGAATAATCTTATGAAGCTTTTCTTATTAATTGTTGTAGCAATATTTAAACTACCAGGTTTTGTAATAGGGGTAACGGCCTATATCTTATTCCTAACAAGTATTCGATCATTGAACAGTCCATATATGTGGCCGTTCATGCCGTTTCATCCTAAAGCCTTTCTTGAAGTGCTTTTCCGCAGGTCGGTTCCGGGGACAAAGCTTAGACCAAGTATTGTTCAGCCTAGAGATCGTTACAGACAAAAAACAAACGGGAACTAAATGGGAATATTGCGAATTTACTTTATCTATGGTAAAGTAATGTTTAATTTCAAACTGGTTTAATCAACAAATAGACAGCCTAGCTGTCTATTTGTGTATCCATAGAAGTGAGGGGAAGAAATGTTTTTTCATGGTTCATCAAAGATAAATGAACGAGGCCACTTAGAAATTGGTGGTGTCGATACGACAGACCTCGTAAAAGAGTTCGGAACACCTGTATATGTTTATGATGTTTCATTGATTCGTGAGCGGGCAAGAGGTTTCAAACAAACCTTTGACCAACTAGGTATAAAAGCTCAAGTTGCTTACGCTAGCAAAGCATTTTCCACGATTGCTATGATCCAACTGGCTGAGGAAGAGGGGCTTTCATTGGACGTTGTTTCCGGGGGAGAGCTATATACGGCAATAGCAGCTGAATTCCCTGTGGAGCGAATTCATTTTCATGGAAACAACAAAAGTCGTGAAGAACTTGAAATGGCATTAAACTATCAAATCGGCTGTATTGTTGTTGATAACTTTTATGAACTAGAACTATTAGATACCATCTGTGCGGAGAGAAAGCAATCTATCTCTATTTTGCTTCGAGTCACACCAGGGATTGAAGCTCATACACATGACTATATTCTAACAGGCCAGGAAGACTCGAAATTTGGTTTTGATCTGCAAAATGGACAAGCGGCAGAGGCGCTGCAAAAGGCTATGGGATCTGAGTACTTAAACCTACTTGGAGTGCATTGTCATATCGGTTCACAAATATTTGAAACAACTGGATTTTTGTTAGCAGCAAGAAAAATATTTTCTAAGCTTCATGAGTGGAAAGAAATGTTTTCTTTTGAATCAAAGGTACTAAATTTAGGTGGTGGCTTCGGTATTCGATATACGAGTGAAGATGAGCCAATTCCTGCTTCGCAATATGTAAAAGAAATTATTGAAGAAGTAAAGCAGCAGGCCGGGGAGTTCTCAATGGCTATGCCAGAAATTTGGATTGAGCCAGGTCGTTCCCTTGTTGGTGATGCGGGGACCACACTGTATAAAATTGGTTCAAAAAAGGATGTTCCTAATGTTCGTAAATATATAGCCGTAGATGGTGGAATGAGTGATAATATTCGTCCAGCATTATATGAGGCAAAATATGAAGCGATCCTAGCGAACAAACCACTTCAGCCAGTCGAAGAGACGGTTTCTATTGCTGGGAAATGCTGTGAATCGGGAGATATGCTGATTTGGGATTTACCGTTACCGAAGACGGATAGTGACGATATTCTAGCGGTTTTCTGTACTGGAGCTTACGGTTATTCAATGGCAAACAACTACAACCGTATTCCAAGGCCACCAGTTGTCTTTGTTGAAAATGGAAAAGCGGTATTAGTTGTTCGTAGGGAGACGTTTGAAGATATTGTTAAACAAGATTTGCCATTTGTACAGCGAGTAAAAAGCTAATTTAGAGAGCTGTCGCGATTGTGACAGCTTTTTACATTACATAGATCTTTTGGAGGTATTTGTGAAAAAAAATAATGCGCTTTTATTTATTTTCATTTTACTTATTTCGCTCATTTGGGGCACGTATTATTGGTTATTCTTATCACCAGGGCTGTAAAGAAAAAAGACACACTTTATGATCCAAAAGTTGTTGTATTTGAAAATACATTGAAGAAATGTAGAGAATCTTGTATGATAATATCGTATTGAGGAATATACATTGAAACAAAAAGAAATAATTGACATATAATACAAATGTATTTAAAGGAAATTTAACTCCTTAAAAGCTCAGGATATGATGAGGGATCACTTATGTTAATTCGCTACAAAAAAGCTTTTGAAAAGATTGCGATGGGCTTACTGTCATTTATGCCTAATGAAAAAGACCTTAAAAAGCTACAGCAAACAATGAAGCAGTATGACCAATCTGAGGACTGGCAATTGTTTCTTTGGAAAGAAGAAGATATTATCGGTTTAATTGGGGTAACGACAGTGTCAGAGGACATGCTAGAAATTCAACATATTTCAGTGAATCCTTCGCATCGGCACCAAGGAATTGGAAAAACGATGATAAAGGCATTAAAAGAGTTTTTCCCTGGAAAAGAGATACGAGCTAATGAAGAAACTTCAGCTTTCTTTGAAAAATGCGACTCTCTTTTATCATAAATAGAAAAAGGAAACAGTGATTAGTCACTGCTTCCTTTTTTTTGTTTTAATGCGTGCAATCGGCTTTTGATGACCTCTGAACGATCTCTCATCGAGTGTCGATGAATAATTTCACTGTTTGTTAAATTGCTATTAACACCCCAAATTAGACCAGCTTTTTCGGCTTGACGCTCGCAAGCGCTTAATAATGAGGCATCGTTTATAGGAAGGTGCATGCTTTTATAAGGAAGTGTACGCTCAATCTCTTCTTTTTTTCTTAAAATGGCCTCAAGTAGCTTATCCTCATCAATACCGTACTCTTTGATTGACTGTTTATGGACGGTTAGTATTGAGAATGCTTTTTGTATCGTGCGTAAAGCTCCAGCAAAATTTCCTCGACGGTGGTGATATTGACTGACTGCTAGTTGAATCCATCCAACTAAAATAGATTCCTTATTACGCGCATCTACATCCTTCCAGTGTTCTTCTAGAATCTCATGACATTCAAAATAATCTCTGTCACTATGAAAATGAACTAAGTAATTAATGAAATCCGTTGTAAACATAGATACGCTCCTTTCATTACTTAATTTTACCATGTTTTCTATCTATACGCTTTTCACGTTGCTTACATGAAGAAATAGGAACAAACTTTCAGAAAGAATCTTGGATTAACACAATCTTTCCTCTATACTAAGTATAGTTATTTTAAGAAATTAAGAAAGAAATTTTGGTGGGATTATGCACTATAATGTGAAGATCGATGCATTTGAGGGACCGTTAGATTTATTACTGCACCTCATTAATCGACTAGAAATTGATATTTATGATATACCAGTAGCACAAATTACAGAGCAATATTTACTATATATCCACACAATGAAGGAGCTACAGCTAGATGTAGCCAGTGAGTATTTGGTCATGGCAGCTACTTTACTAGCCATCAAAAGTAAGATGCTACTTCCAAAACATGAGGAAGAGCTTGAAGATGATATGGAATTTGGTTACGAAGAAGACCCGAGAGAAGAATTAATTGAAAAACTAATGGAATACAAAAAATATAAAGAAGCAGCTGACGATTTAAAGGTTTTGGAGCAGGAGAGAGGACTAATGTTCACGAAGCCCCCTAGTGATCTTTCGGATTATTCGAAAGAGGAGGAAGTAGATAGACGACATCTAGACGTGTCGTTGTACGATATGCTGGGTGCTTTTCAAAAGCTCTTGCGGAGAAAAAGGCTTCAAAAACCATTATCTACTAAGATTGCAAGACAAGAAATTCCTATTGAAAAACGAATGGATGAAATCATGGGTAAGCTACGAAAAGTGAAGGGAAGAATTAGCTTTTATGATTTATTCCCAATCCAAGAGAAGGATCATATTGTCGTAACTTTTCTTTCTATACTAGAGCTAATGAAAAGAAAAGAAATATTTGTAGAGCAAGAAAGCAATTTTTCTGAGATTTTTGTCATTGCGAAGGGAGTATAACATTGTCATTGGATATTATTAATTGGAATGGAATAGTGGAAAGTCTCTTGTTTGCAGCAGGGGATGAAGGCTTAACAATTAAGCAAATTTCAACGGTCCTTGAAATCGAAGAGGTCGAAGCGGAACGAATTGTCAGGGGTTTAATGGACGAGCTTTCTAAAAATGAAAATCGAGGAATAGCGGTTGTTCAACTGGCTGGTACCTATCAGCTCGCAACAAAGAAGGAGAATTCCGTTTACTTAAAGAAACTGGTTGAATCACCAAGTACATCAACGCTCTCACAGGCTGCATTAGAGACGCTGGCTATCATCGCTTATAAACAGCCAATCACCAGAGCAGAAATAGAAGAAATAAGAGGAGTAAAGACCGAGCGGCCACTACAAACATTGGTTGGAAAAGTGCTTGTAAAGGAAGTTGGGAGAGCGGAAGGAACTGGCAGGGCAATTCTTTATGGTACAACAAAAGAATTCTTAGATTATTTTGGTTTAAGGAGTTTAGAGGAGCTGCCTCCATTGCCAGAGAAAGTGGATGATGAGTTTGTGCAAGAAGAAGCGGACTTGTTTTTTGAGAAATTTCAAGAAAATCTGGAATCATAAGTTTTCTTACGCATATATTCATTATTTGTGATAAAATATAATTAATTTTCAGGGAAATGCTTCTATTTAGGGGCATTTTTAACACAATTTGCACCTGCCTCATTAGGAGGTAAGAAAGGGATGTATGAACGTGTTAATTAAAAGCTGTGTAGGGTATGAGCTGGAAAAAGAAAAATCTAACACTTCGGAGGATTTTTTCAACCGAAGCGAAGTAACTTTTGTAGAAGAGAATACGGAGAAAACGCTAGCAGTTCTTTATGTCCGTTTTTTTGAGGAGAAGTTGAATGAGTTCACTCCATTTTTAGAGAATCCAATCTTTCAAGAGGATGGGCTAGAAGTTCATTTAATGGATATAGTTGCTCTCGTATTATTAATTAAAAATCCAGGTTTTAGACATCGAAAAAGAGTGTATATCAATAATCAG
>NZ_JAKFCQ010000121.1:0-2272 GCF_036676585.1 Robertmurraya sp. | reverse complement strand
TTTTCTATGGTAAAATAAAGGCAAGAAAACAAGAGGTGACGGATACGATGGAAGAAGCGCAGAAACTATTAAACCAGCCTACATGGCGAATTATTGATCAATCTAGTACGGGACTTCATATGAGTGCTCTTCATTCGTTTGGGTATGATGATACGCTCTGCGCCTCGATAGGTACAAAGGGAGCACCTGCGACGGTTCGGGCATGGGTTCATGCCGATACCATTGTACTTGGAATCCAAGACACTAGATTGCCTTTTATAAGTGATGGACTGGAGTACTTGAAAGACCAAAACTACGAGTATATCGTTCGTAATTCAGGTGGATTAGCCGTTGTACTCGACGAGGGAGTTCTAAATCTATCAATTATTCTCCCGGAACAGGAGAAGGGAATCGATATCAATCGCGGATACGATGCGATGTGGACGCTTGTTCAAGAGATGTTTGCTGATTTTAATTGTTCGATTGAGGCGAGAGAAATTGTAGGATCCTACTGTCCAGGAAGCTATGACTTAAGCATTAATGGAAAAAAGTTTGCTGGAATCTCACAGCGGCGCTTGCGAGGCGGGGTGGCGGTTCAAATCTACCTTTGCGTAACGGGAAGTGGGAGCGAACGTGCCAAGGTCATACAAGAGTTTTACGATCGAGCGATTAAGGGAGAGGAGACGAAGTTCTCTTATCCAAAAATAGAGCCAAGGGTCATGGCTTCTTTGTCTGAGTTGTTTGGGGTTCCACTTACGGTTCAAGATGTGATGCTTAGGCTATTGCTCACCCTAAAAAAGAAGGCAGGGATCTTGCAGGCGGGTGTGTTAACGGATGAAGAATTGCAAATGCTTGATTCGTATGTCTTAAGAGTCGTGGAGCGGAATGACAAATTTTTAGTTGAGGCGAATGAATAAAGAGAAGTACAAAAGCCGTACCCAATGCAGGTACGGCTTTTCAACTAAGAGATATTATTGCCTACTCTCCCAAAATATATCTATATTTTACTCAGCGATTTTCTCCAGATTTCCATTTCGGTCCATCTTGAATTTAGTGGCAGGACGGTCTTCTTCTTCCTCTAACACCACTAGTTTACGAGCACGGTTCATAATTTTCATTAATGTCTCGTAATCTTCTTGGATAATTTCCGTATTTTGCTCAAGATGATCGATTTTTCCTTCTAGCTCTTCATTACGTCTTTTCAATGTAGCAATTTCACGTTTCAGTCTCTCATTCTCACTTTTTAAAATATCCACTTGAATATTGGACCCACCTAGTGATCGTAGATAAGAGATTACGGTTTCCATATTCATCTCTCTTGGAGCTTGCATTTGTGATGCGGCAGGGATTGGTAAGGCTACTTGTGTGACGCTTTGAGCGATTGCTGCTGGCTCAATGGCCATTTCTTCAGAGAAGTTTGGTACTTCGTAAGTTTCTACTTCAGCTGCTGCAATTGGGCCAACCTCTTCTAGTGTTGGAACTGGTGGTGAGTACAATAGTTTCTTTTTCCCACCTTGGTCTTTTCCTAGTATTCTTTGACGCTGCTTTCGTTGCTTTTTCGCTAATTGTAACGCTTTTTCGTAGCGATGCCTTACCACTGCATTCCAGCGGAAACCACATGCTGCAGAGGTACGATTAAGCTTGTCCCCAACCTCTTCAAATGCATTTAATTGTGTGCTTCCTTCTCTAACATGTCGTAAAACCGTTTCTGCTAGTAATAAATCATTTTCATCTGTCCATGCGTCTTGTCTAACTTTCATTCTACTCAACTCCCTAACAATAAATTACATTTTCAAGTTCTTAGTTAAAGCATGACCACATGCGTCGGGTTTTATACCAATTGATTGCAAGGATAGTAGAGTTTTTTTAAAAATATTTAAGATTTCACTAGATAGACAGGTTTTTTATGGATAATCGGCTAAGGATTACAGCTTGCATTAGGAGAAAAGAAACGGTAAAATACCGTTTAGATTATTAAAAAGAGTTTACTTGGCTTAGTTTGCACCGAAGAAAGGGTTGTAATATAGATGGCAAATGAATTTCGTGTGTGTGACGATTGTCAGGCCGTAAATTTAAAAACGTTGGTTCCTCGCTTAAAGGACATTGATCCTGAGGCAACGATTGAAATTGGCTGTCAATCATACTGCGGACCAGGGAGAAAGAAAACATTCGCATTTGTTAATAATCGTCCCCTTGCCGCGCTAACAGAAGAAGAATTAATGGATAAAATTAATAAGAAGCTGAAAAAATAAAATCACCTATTGGTACGGAAGATAGGTGGTTTTTTTCTTTG
>NZ_JAKFCQ010000120.1:0-56204 GCF_036676585.1 Robertmurraya sp. | reverse complement strand
TTTGAGAACTGAGGTGCACGACGAGCGCCTTTAAGACCGTATTTTTTACGTTCTTTCATACGAGCGTCACGAGTTAATAATCCAGCACGCTTAAGTGTTGGACGGTATTCTGGGTCAACGTTTAGTAACGCACGAGCGATACCGTGGCGGATAGCGCCAGCTTGACCAGTGTAACCTCCACCATTAACGTTAACAAGAATATCATAGCTACCTAGAGTTTCTGTTGCGTTTAATGGTTGCTTTACTACTTCACGTAGTGCTTCGAATGGAATGTAATCAGTGATGTCACGATCGTTGATTGTAATTTTACCGCTGCCTGGAACTAGACGAACACGTGCAACGGAGCTTTTACGACGACCAGTACCAATGTATTGAACCTGTGCCAATATAATACCCTCCCTTTAATTATCCACGAAGTTCGTAAACTTCAGGTTGTTGTGCTTGGTGCGGATGCTCGCTACCAGCGTATACGTGTAACTTTCTGAACATTTGACGACCTAAAGAATTTTTAGGAAGCATGCCTTTAATAGCAAGCTCTAACATTCTTTCAGCGTAGTTTGTACGCATTTCAAGAGCCGTTCTAGTTTTTAAACCACCTGGGTGCATAGTGTGGCGGTAGTAGATCTTGTCAGTTAACTTCTTACCAGTTAACTCGATCTTTGAAGCATTGATTAGAATTACGTTATCACCAGTGTCAACATGTGGTGTGAAAGTTGGTTTATGTTTTCCACGTAGAATTGATGCAACTTCTGAAGCAAGACGTCCAAGAGTTTTGCCTTCTGCATCAATCACGTACCATTTACGTTCAATATTGTTTGAATTAGCCATAAACGTTGTACGCATTGAATAGTTCCCTCCTAAATTATACATTCATAAAATTTGTTCTGGCATGCTTTCCACACGTGTTCCGACATGTGTTCAGTCATGATTTACGTATATCTCGACATAATAAGTTAACGGGGCTTATCATGGGATTAAAATACATACATTTGATATCATATACTGCTTCAGCCCTGATGTCAAGGAAATGTTACACCAGGATTAGTTGTCATAGAAATTTTTTTAATAATCTTTTCTACTTTATAACTACGATTCTACTCATAAAACACTTCCCAAAGGTATAACCCTTGTGGGGGTGCTGTTTTTCCTGCAAAGGTTCGGTCTCTCTTTTCGATTATCCCTGGGATAGAGTCGGGCGAAATTTCCCCATTTCCTACCTGTATAAGGGTTCCAACAATGATACGAACCATATTATAAAGAAATCCATTTCCTCGAAAGCGGAGGACCAGCTGTTCACCTTCAGAAGAAATATCTAGATCGTAAATCGTTCTTACACGATCCACGACCTCTGTCTTCGCGGAACAAAAGCTAGTAAAATCATACTCACCAATAAAATGGACACAAGCCTCTTTCATGCTATCTAGGTCCAATGGGAAGGGGAAATGATACGAATAATTTCTTTGAAATGGATCACGAATTTTTCGATTATCAATAAAATATCGATATTCTTTTCCACCTGCATCAAAACGCGCATGAAAGTCTTGATTCACTTCTTCTACCGCCAAAATGGCAATCTCATTAGGTAAAGCTGCATGTAACGCTAGTTGCCACTTTGATAAGGGTATGTTTAGATTCGAATCAAAATGAATAACCTGACCCTTTGCATGCACTCCGGCATCTGTCCGACCGGAAGCCGTCACCTTTACTTGTCTGCCTTTGTGGAGCTTTTTAAGGGCTGCCTCAAGCTCTGATTGAACCGTACGCTTATTAGGCTGTACCTGATAGCCATGAAATGCGGTCCCGTCATAAGATATCTTACACTTATATCTCTTCATGAGTATCACACCTCTACGCTCGTAATACCGCTAGTAAAGCCGTAACTAGCCCTAAGGCCAACAGCATGGAGGTATCTCTGGCGCCCCAGCTTAATTGCCGATACTTTGTTCTTCCCTCACCACCACGGTATCCCCTTGCCTCCATCGCAATAGCGAGCTCCTCCGCCCGTTTAAACGATGAAATAAACAGAGGGATTAGCAATGGGATAATTGCCTTGACACGGTCCTTTACAGGTCCTCCAGTGAAGTCGACACCCCGAGCAGACTGAGCTTTCATAATTTTGTCTGTCTCTTGCATAAGAGTGGGAATGAACCTTAGGGAGATGGACATCATTAACGCAAGTTCATGAACCGGAAATTTAATTCTCTTTAACGGTCCAAGAAGCTCTTCTAACCCATCTGTTATCTCAATAGGTGTCGTTGTTAACGTTAAAAGAGAAGTCATGAGAATAAGCAAAAAGAATCGCACGGAAATAAAAAGACCTTGCTTGATTCCTTCTTCATACACTTCTATCCAACCCCACTGAAATAGAAGATTCCCTTCCTTTGTTAAAAATAGATGAAGAAACAATGTAAATACAACTAACCACAATACCGGCTTTAATCCTGCCAATAAAAATCGGAGAGATATTTTTGATAAAGAAAGCATGATCATGGTATACACAAGTAGAGTTCCATATGTTAAGGCGTTATTGGCTAAAAACACGACACATACAAATAAAAAAATTAGAACTAATTTTGAACGAGGATCCATACGATGCAACACAGAATCTGCAGGAATATATCGACCAAATATCATTTTATCCATCTATTTAGCTCCTCCCTGCAGATGTTTGACAATCGTTTCAGATAATTCTTCGATAGTTAAACAAGTTTTCCCTAGAGATTGTCCAAACTCAGCCTCAAACTTTCTCTGAAAGCGAACAACTTCTGGAACATCAAGTCCAAGCTCAAACAGTCCCTCAGGGTCACTAAAAATCTCTGTTGGATTTCCTTTCCTGTATACACGACCTTGGTGCATAATAGCAATCTGATCAGCATAAAGGGCTGCATCCTCCATACTATGAGTAACAAGAATCGTAGAAAGGTTTCGTTCCTTATGCAATGAATAAAACATATCCATTATTTCTTTTCTTCCACGAGGATCTAATCCTGCAGTTGGCTCGTCTAGTACAATAACATCCGGTTGCATGGCAAGAACTCCGGCGATGGCTACCCTTCTCATCTGTCCTCCTGATAGGTCAAAAGGGGACTTTTGAAGAATTCCCTCCTGTAAGCCTACTTGACGAGTTGCAACCTTTGCCCGTTCCTTTGCCTCTGATTCAGAGACACCAAAATTCATTGGTCCAAAGCATATATCCTTTTCTACTGTTTCTTCAAACAGCTGGTGCTCAGGAAATTGAAAAACAATACCGACCCTTTTTCTTACTTCTTTTAGATTTTTTTGCTTTTTATCGCTTGTAATTACTCGATCACCAATCAGAACCTTGCCACCCGTGGGTTTTAACAAGGCGTTTAAATGCTGAATAACGGTGGATTTTCCAGAACCCGTATGCCCAATGATCGCTAAAAAAGTTCCTGCTTTTATTTCAATGGAGACATCTACTAAAGCAAGACGTTCAAAGGGTGTATTTGCTTGATATTTGTATTCTACTTCTTGGAGTGAGATGTCCATAATTGTTTCACCAACTCTTCTTCTGATAGAAAATGTTTATCTAAGGGCATGCCTAACTCTTTTAACTTCTTGCTCAATTTCACGGAAAAAGGAATATCCAATCCTAATGAAATGAGCTCTTCTTCGAGCTGGAAAATTTCCTTTGGAGTACCTTCCTTATATACCTGTCCTCTATTCATAACAATCATTCGATCAGCCTTGGCAGCTTCCTCTAAATCATGTGTAATAGATACAACGGTTAAATCATTATCACTTTTAAGCTCTCGAATCGTTTCTAGAACCTGTTCGCGCCCTTTTGGGTCAAGCATAGAGGTAGCCTCATCTAAAACGATAATAGCCGGTTTTAGAGCTAATACAGAAGCTATAGCTACTCGCTGCTTTTGTCCACCTGATAGATGATGAGGTTCTTGTAATAGAAACTGACTCATCTTTACTTGCTCTAGTGCTTCCTGTACTCGGATAATCATTTCCTCCCGAGGAACTCCATGATTCTCAAGTCCAAATGCTACATCATCCTGAACGGTAGTACCAACAAACTGATTATCCGGATTTTGGAATACCATACCAACCATTTTCCTTGTATCCCATACCGTTTCTTCAGATATCTTCGTTCCACCAATTGTAATGGAACCTTTTTCAGCAAACTGAAGACCATTTAAAAGCTTCGCAAGCGTTGACTTACCAGATCCATTATGACCTACAATGGCAAGCCATTCGCCCTTATTTATGTTAAAGGAGACATCATTTAATGCGTACTCCTCTTGAAGATCATATTTAAAAGAGACATTCTCAATCTGAACGATGGATGCTACCAAATTACTCATCTCCTCTCGACTACCATGTCTTATCTATAAGAAAAACCCTTTTATTATAAAGAAAACTCGCCAATCTTGGCGAGCTTTGAAAGTGAAGACACGGACCATTCACCGTAAAAATATAAAAATAATATGTATGATGGCATGAATGAATGTCTCATTGACTTCTTATTTCAATGCTCTTTCCTAAATAAAGCCTGCGCCTCCTCTTCATTCCAAATGGGAGCGAGGCGCATGAGCTAGACGAGAAGTGAAAACATATAAATACACCCTCATCGTAACACTCGTTGGGCTTAAAACTTTAGATAGTCAACGGCTCATTACAGCAAAAGGGCAAGAACAAGTTCCTGTGTAAACTGTCCTTCACCCTTGTTGTCTGTACTAGCTATTAAACTAATTCGATTATTACCATTGGAGCTCCGTCTCCACGACGTGGTCCAAGTTTCATGATTCTAGTGTAACCGCCTTGACGCTCTTCGTAACGACCAGCGATGTCACTGAATAATTTTTGAACAGCATCTTGGTTAGTTTCAGCGTTAGCTACCTCGTGACGAACGTAAGCAGATGCTTGACGACGAGCATGAAGGTCCCCACGCTTACCAAGAGTAATCATTTTCTCAACTACTGAACGAAGTTCTTTAGCACGAGCTTCAGTTGTTTCAATACGCTCATTAATGATTAAGTCTGTTGTTAAATCACGTAACATAGCTTTACGTTGAGCACTAGTGCGTCCTAACTTTCTGTATCCCATGAAAGTTTCCCTCCTTTGTTGAAGTCATTTATCTCTAGTTGCTTAAGACTTGGAATGGTAAAAGGTTTGACCTAAGATCAATCGTCTTTACGTAATCCTAATCCAAGCTCTTCAAGTTTGTGTTTTACTTCCTCAAGAGACTTACGACCTAAGTTACGTACCTTCATCATGTCCTCTTCTGTCTTGTTAGCAAGCTCTTGAACAGTATTGATGCCAGCACGCTTTAAGCAGTTGTATGAACGAACGGATAGATCCAATTCTTCAATCGTCATCTCAAGTACTTTTTCTTTTTGATCTTCTTCTTTTTCAACCATGATCTCAGCATTTTGTGCTTCATCAGTTAAACCAACGAAGATGTTTAAATGCTCAGTTAAGATTTTCGCTCCAAGTGCAACAGCATCTTGAGGACCAGTGCTTCCATCAGTCCATACATCGAAAGTTAACTTATCATAGTTAGTCATTTGACCGACACGAGTGTTTTCTACTTGGTAGACAACACGTGAAACTGGAGTGTAGATGGAGTCGATTGGAATAACACCGATTGGTTGATCCTCTCTCTTGTTCTGATCAGCAGGTGTATACCCTCTTCCACGCTTAGCAGTTAAGCGCATGCGAAGATTGCCGTTCGAACCAAGGGTCGCAATGTGTAGATCCGGGTTTAATATCTCGACATCACTGTCATGAGTTACGTCAGCCGCAGTCACTACTCCCTCACCTTGCACATCAATTTCAAGCGTCTTCTCTTCATCAGAGTAGATTTTCAGTGCCAGTTTCTTAATATTTAAAATAATAGAAGTAACATCTTCTACGACGCCTTCAATTGTTGAGAATTCATGAAGCACCCCATCGACTTGAATCGATGTGACCGCCGCACCTGGGAGTGACGACAATAGGATACGACGTAAGGAGTTACCCAAAGTAGTACCATATCCACGTTCTAGTGGTTCTACGACGAACTTCCCGTACTTGGCATCATCGCTGATCTCAACCGTTTCGATTTTTGGTTTTTCTATTTCGATCATCAAATATACCCTCCTTCAAAACGTCGAAACCTCGGTTAGGTTTGTTTAACCGAAATTCCCCCTGTATACGTTCCCGCTTGTGCACAACAACTGGAAAAATGATCCTGTATAAACGTATAAAGTTCTTATCATATCCCATTATAGACAGGGATTTTTTTTCTATACAGAAAAATTATACACGACGACGTTTTGGTGGACGACATCCGTTATGAGGAACTGGAGTTACGTCTCTAATAGCAGTAACTTCTAGACCAGCAGCTTGAAGAGCACGGATAGCAGCTTCACGTCCTGCACCAGGTCCTTTAACTGTTACTTCTAAAGTTTTCATTCCATGTTCCATAGATGTTTTAGCTGCTGTTTCAGCTGCCATTTGCGCTGCAAAAGGAGTAGATTTACGAGAACCTTTAAATCCTAATGAACCAGCACTAGACCATGAAAGAGCATTTCCATGAACATCTGTGATTGTTACGATCGTGTTATTGAATGTAGAACGGATATGAGCAATCCCTTGTTCAATATTCTTTTTTACACGACGCTTACGAGTATTAGTTTTACGAGCCATTTAAAGTACCTCCTTTACCGATTATTTCTTCTTGTTAGCTACAGTCTTACGTGGACCTTTACGAGTACGTGCATTGTTCTTCGTGTTTTGACCGCGAACTGGTAAGCCACGACGATGACGAAGACCACGGTATGAACCGATTTCCATTAAACGCTTGATGTTTAATGAAATTTCACGACGAAGGTCACCTTCAACTTTTAATTTATCAACGATGTCACGGATTTTGTTAAGTTCTTCTTCCGTTAAATCACGCACACGAGTCTCTTCTGAAACACCAGCTTCAGCCAATACCTTTTGTGCAGTATTTTTCCCAATACCATAGATGTAAGTTAATGAGATTACTACACGCTTTTCACGTGGAATATCTACACCTGCAATACGTGCCATTTACTAGAGCACCTCCCTCATTATTAGCCTTGTTTTTGTTTATGCTTAGGGTTTTCACAAATAACCATAACTTTGCCGCGTCTACGGATAACTTTACACTTTTCGCAGATCGGCTTAACAGATGGTCTCACTTTCATTATCCTAACCTCCTTGATATTACGGAGTGCAACAGATTATTTAAAGCGGTAAGTAATTCTTCCGCGTGTTAAGTCATATGGGGATAGCTCAACAGTTACTTTGTCACCAGGCAAAATACGGATGAAGTGCATACGAATTTTACCGGAAACATGAGCTAGTACTGTATGACCATTTTCTAATTCTACCTTAAACATAGCGTTAGGCAAAGTTTCAAGAACCGTACCTTCAATTTCAATTACATCATCTTTCGCCATAGAACTAGTCTCCCTTCTACTCATCAGTTACATGATCCATTAAATACTTACTGAAAGAAATCGTAGCTTTCCAATGCAACACGACCGGTTAATACACTACAATTTTCTAGCAACCTTATAATTATAGCATATTAAAAAGGATTTGCCCAATTTTAATAATTAAAATATTACTAAACACTTGACAGTTCCCTTGGCTTTACAAGTTAAGCTTTTGTAAGAATTTCAAAACCCGTTTCAGTGATAGCAATTGTATGTTCAAAGTGAGCACACATACTCCCATCTACTGTAACAACGGTCCAATCGTCAGCTAAAGTTTTAACATAACGACTTCCTGCATTCACCATCGGCTCAACCGCTAGTACCATCCCAGGTTTTAAACGCGGGCCTTTATTAGGTGGACCATAATGTGGAATTTGTGGATCCTCATGTAAGTCTTGCCCTATTCCGTGCCCTACATACTCGCGCACAACTGAAAACCCGTTTGCTTCCACATAAGTTTGAATCGCGTGGGAGATGTTCGACAGACGATCACCTGGCTTAGCTTCATTAAGTCCCTTGTACAAGGATTCCTCCGTAACATCTAATAGACGCTGTGTCTCCTCATCAATAGAACCTACCGCATAAGTCCAAGCAGAATCACCATGATAGCCATTATACTCAGCACCGATATCAATACTGATAATATCACCGTTGTTCAATACACGATTCCCAGGAATACCATGTACCAGTTCTTCATTTACGGAAGCACAAATGCTGCCTGTAAATCCGTTATAACCCTTAAAAGACGGTATTGCATCATGCTTTCTTATAAAAGCTTCAGCAATTTTATCCAGTTCTTTTGTAGTTATACCGGGAACGATATACTTTTTTAACTCCTGGTGTGTAAGTGCAACGATGCGACCAGCTTCACGCATTATTTCAATCTCACGCGGAGTCTTGCAAATAATCATTTACGCAAGCTCCCGAAGAAGGCTGTCAATATCATTGAAAACTTCATTAATATCTTGTTGACCATTAATATTTTTCAAGTAACCTTTTGTCTCATAAAAATGAAGCAAAGGTTCAGATTGTTGAATATTAACTTCTAAACGGTTATGAACTGTTTCTTCGTTATCATCTGCACGCTGGTAAAGCTCTCCGCCACAACGGTCACATGTATCTTCCTTTGCAGGAGGATTGAAAACCAAGTGATAAGTTGCTCCACATTCTTTACAAATACGACGACCAGTTAAACGTTCCATCAGAATACTTTGGTCTACATCAATATTTAAACAGTAATCAATTTTCTTATTTAATCCAGTAAGCATATTCTCTAGCGCTTCTGCTTGAGCAACAGTTCTAGGAAAACCATCAAGTAAGAATCCTTTTTGACAGTCATCTTTACTTAATCTTTCACGAACAATACCAATTGTTACTTCATCTGGAACAAGTGCTCCTTGATCCATGAAAGATTTAGCTTTTAAACCTAGTTCTGTTCCTTCCTTCATAGCAGCACGGAACATATCTCCTGTCGAGATATGAGGGATAGAATATTTTTCAACGATTTTTTCAGCTTGAGTGCCTTTTCCCGCACCTGGCAGCCCCATCAAAACTAAATTCACTCTGGCTCCCCCTCAGTCTCTAAAACGGCGTTTGGGAACAGTTGTCCCCAAATCCGAATTATTTTATAAAACCTTTATAGTGACGCTTAACAAGCTGAGCTTCAAGCTGTTTCATTGTTTCGAGGGCAACCCCGATAACGATAAGCAAGCTCGTTCCACCAATTTGAGCAGATTCCGGAAGACCCGCAAACTTCACAAAAAAGACTGGAAGTATGGCAATGGCTGCTAAGAACAGCGCACCAACAAATGTTAAGCGGTATAATACGCGCGTTAAATATTCTTGAGTGTTCTTACCTGGGCGAATTCCTGGAATATACCCACCCTGCTTCTTCAAGTTCTCAGCAACTTGTTCTGGGTTTACTTGAATGAATGCATAGAAATATGTGAACGCAATAATTAGCGCACAATAGATCAACATTCCAATTGGATGTGTATAATCAAAAATTCGTTCAATCCAAATCGTTACACTATTTTGCTCAAAGAACTGTGCAATTGTTCTAGGAGTGATAATAAACGATACCGCAAAGATAACAGGGATAACACCAGCTGCATTCACCTTTAAAGGCAAGTGAGTGGATTGTCCCGCAGGCGATGTGCCAGCAGTCATTTTCTTTGCATATTGAATTGGGATTTTACGTAAAGCTTGTTGAATAAAAATGGTTCCAACAATAATCGCAATTACAGCTAAAACAATCAACAGAACTGTTACGATATTTAAGAAAAGCTTATCACCAGCATCTTCAAATTGCTGTGCATAGATTTGGTTGGCTATATTCGGAATGCTAGCAACGATACCAGCAAAGATGATAATCGAAATACCATTTCCGACTCCTTTTGAAGTGATTTGTTCACCTAACCATAAAAGGAAAGCCGTTCCGCCTGTTAATACAGTTGCGATTAGAAGATACGTTCCGATGCCAGGCTTCTCAATCAATAATCCACCAGCAAGATTATTAAAACCATAAGACATTCCGAACGCTTGAATAAATCCAAGTACGATCGTAAAGTAGCGGGTAAACTGAGCAAGCTTACGACGACCTACATCTCCTTGCTTTGACCACTCCGTAAACTTCGGTACTACATCCATCTGTAAAAGTTGAATGATAATAGACGCTGTAATATACGGCATGATACCCATGGCAAGGATAGAGAAGTTGCTAAGTGCTCCCCCACCAAATGTATTCAGTACTCCAAATACACTAAGTTGATCTTGTGCTTTTAAAATATCGGTATTTACATGTGGAACAGGAATAAATGTCCCGATTCTAAATACAATCAACATTAAAAGGGTGAATATGATTTTTCGTCTTATATCACCCACGCGCATAAAATTGGAGATTGTCTGAAACATTAAATCACCTCAGTTTGACCGCCGGCAGCTTCGATAGCTTCCTTTGCAGCAGAGGAGAATTTATGAGCTTTTACAGTAAGCTTTTTCTCAACATTGCCTTTAGCAAGAATCTTGATTCCTGCTTTTTCACTGCTAACCACACCAGTTTCAATAAGAAGTTCTGGAGTAACTTCAGTTCCGTCTTCGAAACGGTTAAGTGCATCAAGGTTTACAATAGCGTATTCCTTGCGGTTGATGTTGGTAAATCCACGTTTAGGTAAACGTTGGAATAAAGGTGTTTGACCACCCTCGAAGCCAGGACGTACACCGCCACCAGAACGAGCATTTTGACCTTTATGACCTTTACCAGCAGTTTTACCTTGCCCAGAACCGATACCACGTCCAAGACGCTTGCGCTCACGACGAGAACCCTCTGCAGGTTTTAATTCATGAAGTTTCATATTGGCACCTCCTTATTAAAAGAAAAAAATCGATTTATTTTTCTACAACTGTTACAAGGTGGGCAACTTTATTGATCATACCGCGAATAGCAGCATTATCTTGTTGCTCAACAGTTTGGTGAATTTTACGTAAACCAAGTGCTTTAACAGTTTCTTTTTGATCTTGTGGACGACCAATCACACTGCGAGTGAGGGTAATTTCTAATTTATTAGCCATTATCTTTCCCTCCCTTAACCTAACAGTTCTTCTACTGATTTTCCACGCAATTTAGCTACGTCTTCAGCACGTTTTAGTTGTTTTAAACCGTCCAAAGTTGCACGAACCATGTTAATTGGTGTGTTAGTACCTAAAGATTTTGATAAGATATCAGCTACACCAGCTAATTCTAGTACCGCACGAACTGGACCACCAGCGATAACCCCAGTACCTTCAGAAGCAGGCTTTAGAAGGATTTCACCAGCACCGAAGTGTCCGATTACTTGGTGTGGAATCGTAGTACCAACCATTGGTACCTCGATTAAGTTTTTCTTAGCATCTTCAATTGCTTTACGGATTGCATCTGGTACTTCTTGAGCTTTACCAGTACCAAAGCCAACGTGGCCGTTTTTGTCACCTACTACTACTAGAGCAGAGAAACGGAAACGACGTCCACCTTTAACAACTTTCGCAACACGGTTAACCGTAACTACGCGTTCTTCAAGTTCAAGTTTGTTTGGATCAATACGACGCATCTTTTTGTGTCCCTCCTTTGTCTATTAAAATTCTAAGCCGTTTTCACGAGCAGCATCTGCTAGTGCTTTCACGCGTCCATGATATAAGTATCCTCCACGATCGAAAACAACAGCTTTAACGCCTTTTTCTACAGCACGCTTTGCAACTAATTCTCCGACCTTAACCGCTGCATCAACGTTACCAGTAGATTCAAGACCGATTTCTTTATCTAAAGTTGAAGCACTCGCTAAAGTTACTCCACTTACATCGTCAATTAGTTGTGCATAAATGTGCTTGCTTGAACGGAACACATTTAGACGAGGACGAGCTGCAGTACCGCTAAGTTTTGAACGCACACGTGCGTGTCTTTTCTTACGCGTTGCATTTTTGTCAGCCTTCGTAATCATTTTGGTCACTCCTTTCGTTTACCCCTTAGGGCATTACTTACCTGTCTTACCTTCTTTACGACGAACGAATTCGCCTTCATAACGGATTCCTTTACCTTTGTAAGGCTCAGGAGGACGAACGTCACGAATGTTAGCAGCAAGTGCGCCAACGCGCTCCTTGTTTGTACCTTTTACAATTACACGTGTATTTGAAGGTACTTCGATCTCAATACCTGTTTCAGGCTCAATTTCTACTGGATGAGAGTATCCAACGTTTAATACAAGCTTTGTACCTTGCTTTTGAGCACGGTAACCAACCCCGATTAATTCAAGTGTTCTTTCGAACCCTTTTGATACACCTTCAACCATGTTTGAAAGTAATGCGCGAGTAGTACCGTGCAATGCGCGGTGCTCCTTCGCATCAGATGGACGAGAAACGTTAATTACGTTCTCCTCTACCTTAATTTCGATATCTGGATTAAATGAACGACTTAGTTCACCTTTAGGACCTTTTACTGTTACGTTGCTTCCATCAACTGTTACTGTAACGCCAGATGGAATTTCAACTGGTTTTTTACCTACGCGAGACATTTAGTGCACCTCCATTCTTTAAGAAACTCTATTACCAAACGTATGCTAGTACTTCTCCGCCTACTTGCTTTGCGCGAGCTTCTTTATCAGTAAGAACGCCTTGAGAAGTAGATACTAATGCGATTCCAAGACCATTAAGTACACGTGGAACCTCTGTAGCTTTTGCATATACACGAAGACCAGGCTTACTGATACGCTTAAGACCAGTAATAACACGTTCGTTATTCGAACCGTACTTTAAGAAGATACGGATGATTCCTTGCTTGTTATCCTCGATATATTCAACATCACGCACGAAGCCTTCACGCTTTAAGATTTCAGCGATTTCTTTCTTCGTGTTAGAAGCAGGAACTTCTAATTTTTCGTGACGAACCATGTTCGCATTACGGATGCGAGTTAGCAAATCTGCAATTGGATCTGTCATGACCATTGTTTTTTACCTCCTTCCCAAACTCTAGTTTTACCAGCTAGCTTTTTTCACACCAGGAATTTGCCCTTTGTATGCTAATTCACGGAAACAAATACGGCAAAGCTTAAATTTACGGTATACAGAATGTGGACGTCCGCAACGTTCGCAACGTGTGTATTCTTGAACCTTGAATTTAGGCGTGCGTTTTTGTTTCGCAATCATTGACTTTTTAGCCACGTTTTCGCCTCCCTCTATTTACCGATTACTTTTGGAATGGCATTCCAAATTGAGTTAACAGTTCACGAGCTTCTTCATCAGTATTAGCTGTAGTAACGATAACAATATCCATACCACGAACTTTACTTACTTTATCGTAATCAATTTCAGGGAAGATTAACTGTTCTTTTACACCTAATGTGTAGTTTCCACGTCCGTCGAAAGACTTTTTAGAAATACCGCGGAAGTCACGTACACGTGGAAGAGATACAGAAACCAACTTGTCGAAGAATTCGTACATACGCTCTCCACGAAGAGTAACCTTCGCACCGATTGGCATACCTTCACGTAGACGGAAACCAGCGATAGACTTCTTTGCACGAGTAACAACTGGCTTTTGACCAGAGATAGCTGCTAGTTCTTCTACCGCGTTATCAAGTGCTTTTGCGTTTTGTACTGCATCACCAACACCCATGTTGATAACGATCTTTTCAAGCTTCGGTACTTGCATAATTGATTTATAGTTAAACTTGCTCACAAGAGCAGGAGTAATTTCTTTAACATATTTTTCTTTTAGGCGGTTCATTTTTGTACCTCCCTTCTTTTAGACTTATTTATCTAGAACTTCACCGGATTTTTTTGCAACACGTACTTTTTTACCGTCAACCTCTTTAAACCCTACACGAGTTGGCGTACCAGTCTTAGGATCGATAGGCATGACGTTTGATACATGAATAGGTGCCTCTCGGTTAATGATTCCACCTTGTGGATTCACTTGGGATGGCTTAGAGTGCTTCTTTACAATGTTTACTCCTTCAACTAGCACACGGCTTTGTTTAGGGAAAGCAGCTAAGATAACACCTGTTTTGCCTTTATCCTTACCAGAGATGACCATAACTTTGTCACCTTTTTTCACATGCATCTGTTCGCACCTCCTTAAAGGCATATATTTTAAGATTATAGTACTTCTGGAGCTAGTGATACGATCTTCATGAAGTTGCTGTCGCGAAGTTCACGAGCAACAGGTCCGAAGATACGCGTTCCGCGTGGACTCTTGTCGTCACGGATAATTACACAAGCGTTCTCATCGAAACGAATGTATGTGCCATCTGCACGACGAACGCCGCTTTTAGTTCGAACAACTACCGCTTTTACAACGTCACCCTTTTTAACAACGCCACCTGGTGTTGCTTGTTTCACTGTAACAACGATAATGTCACCAATATTAGCAGTCTTGCGGCCTGAACCACCAAGAACTTTAATTGTAAGTACTTCACGAGCACCTGAATTGTCAGCAACTTTTAAACGTGTTTCTTGTTGAATCATGTGTGTAACCTCCCTTCGGGATGTAGCTATTTCCGATCATAATTAAATAATTACTGCTGTTTCTACTACTTCAACAAGGCGGAAGCGCTTCGTAGCAGATAGTGGACGTGTTTCCATAATACGAACAACATCGCCAATTTTTGCAACGTTCTGCTCATCATGAGCCTTGAACTTTTTAGAGTACTTAACGCGTTTACCATATAATGGATGCTTTTTGTATGTTTCAACTAAGACAGTAACGGTTTTATCCATTTTGTCAGAAACAACGCGTCCAGTGTAAACTTTGCGTTGGTTGCGTTCACTCATCTTTCGCAAACCTCCTTCAATTATCGATTGTTAACGCCGATTTCTCTTTCACGAACTACAGTTTTCATGCGAGCAATCGCTTTGCGTACTTCACGAATGCGAGCTGTGTTTTCAAGTTGTCCAGTCGCCAATTGAAAGCGAAGGTTGAAAAGCTCTTCTTTTAAAGATTTAACTTTTTGTTCTATTTCGGCAGTGGTAAGGTCACGAATTTCATTAGCTTTCATTTGATTCACCACCAATTTCTTCTCGTTTTACAAACTTACATTTTACTGGAAGTTTGTGTGCTGCTAAACGTAATGCTTCACGTGCGATTTCTTCAGAAACACCAGCAACTTCAAACATTACTTTCCCAGGCTTAACAACTGCTACCCATCCTTCAGGAGCACCTTTACCAGAACCCATTCGGACTTCTAGAGGCTTAGCTGTATAAGGCTTATGAGGGAATATTTTAATCCAAACTTTACCGCCACGTTTCATGTAACGTGTCATTGCGATACGAGCAGCTTCAATTTGGCGGTTTGTAATCCAAGAAGCTTCAATAGCTTGTAGACCGAATTCACCGAAGTTAACCTCTGTACCACCTTTAGCCATTCCGCGCATTTTTCCACGGTGTTGACGGCGATACTTAACGCGTTTAGGGACTAACATATTATTTGCCTCCTTCCTCAGATTTCTTCTTAGTAGGAAGGACCTCTCCACGGTAGATCCATACTTTTACACCTAACTTACCGTAAGTTGTATCTGCTTCTGCTGTAGCGTAATCGATGTCAGCACGAAGAGTATGAAGTGGAACAGTTCCTTCACTGTAAGACTCCGAACGAGCGATGTCTGCACCGCCTAGACGACCAGATACCATTGTTTTGATACCTTTTGCACCAGCGCGCATTGCACGTTGAATAACTTGTTTTTGAGCACGACGGAAAGATACGCGGTTTTCTAATTGACGAGCAATGTTTTCCGCTACAAGCTTAGCGTCGATGTCTGCTTTTTTGATTTCAAGAATGTTGATGTGAACACGCTTGCCAGTAAGTGAGTTAAGAGCTTTACGAAGCGCTTCAACCTCAGTACCACCTTTACCAATAACCATACCTGGCTTTGCAGTGTGGATAGTGATGTTAATGCGATTAGCTGCACGCTCGATTTCTACTTTTGATACAGAAGCATCGCTTAGACGCTTTGTAATGTACTCACGTACTTTAAGGTCTTCGTGTAAAAGATCAGCATAGTCTTTTCCTGCGAACCATTTGGATTCCCAATCACGGATGATACCAATACGCAAGCCGACTGGATTAACTTTTTGACCCACTATTATCCCTCCTTCTTCTCTGTTAATACGATAGTAATATGACTAGTACGCTTGTTAATAGCACTTGCACGACCCATTGCACGAGGACGGAAACGTTTTAAAGTTGGTCCTTCGTCAACGAATGCTTGAGATACTACTAAGCTGTTAACGTCCATTTCATAGTTATGTTCTGCATTAGCAATCGCAGAGTTTAATAATTTTTCAATAACTGGTGAAGCAGTTTTTGGTGTATGCTTTAAAATCGCTACTGCTTCTCCTACTTGCTTACCTCGAATTAAATCTACGACTAAACGAGCTTTACGAGGAGCAATACGTACTGTTCTTAATACAGCTTTAGCTTGCATCAGAATGCCCTCCTCTCATTAACGTCTTGTTTTCTTGTCATCACTTGCATGACCTTTGTAAGTACGAGTTGGAGCGAATTCTCCAAGCTTATGACCTACCATGTCTTCAGTGACATATACAGGAACATGTTTACGACCATCATATACAGCAATCGTGTGTCCGATGAATTGCGGGAAGATCGTAGAACGGCGAGACCAAGTTTTAGTAACTTGCTTGCTTTCAGTTTCATTTAACTTTTCGATCTTTGTGATTAAATGCTCATCAACAAAAGGTCCTTTTTTTAAGCTGCGACCCATGTCTGAACCTCCCTTCGTGACTGCTCTACGGTTCTATGCTGGAACCGTAGTACAATCCCGTTATTTTTTACGACGACGAACGATAAATTTATCTGATTTGTTCTTTTTCTTACGAGTCTTGAATCCAAGAGTTGGTTTGCCCCATGGAGTCATTGGAGACTTACGTCCGATTGGTGAGCGTCCTTCTCCACCACCGTGTGGGTGATCGTTAGGGTTCATTACAGAACCACGAACTGTTGGGCGCTTGCCTAACCAACGAGAACGTCCAGCTTTACCGATGTTGATAAGTTCGTGTTGTTCATTACCAACTTGACCTACAGTTGCACGGCAAGTTGCAAGAATCATACGAACTTCACCAGAGTTTAGACGTACTAATACGTACTTACCTTCTTTACCAAGAACCTGTGCAGAAGTACCTGCAGAACGTACTAATTGTCCACCCTTACCAGGTTTTAACTCGATATTGTGGATAACTGTACCAACTGGAATGTTAGCAAGTGGTAATGCGTTACCTACTTTAATATCCGCTTCAGGACCTGACATGATTTCTGTTCCAACTACTAAGTTTTTAGGAGCTAAGATATAACGCTTTTCTCCATCCACGTAGTTAATTAATGCGATGTTTGCAGAACGGTTTGGATCATACTCGATTGTAGCAACGCGTCCTGGAATGCCATCTTTGTTACGCTTAAAATCGATAATACGATATTGACGCTTATGGCCGCCACCTTGATGACGTACTGTTAACTTACCTTGGTTGTTGCGTCCACCTTTTCTTTTTAAAGGAGCAAGTAGAGACTTTTCTGGTGTGCTTGTTGTAATTTCAGCAAAATCAGAAACTGTCATACCGCGACGACCGTTAGAGGTAGGTTTATACTTTTTAATCGCCATAATTTTTTCCCTCCTCTTCTTCTATTCTATATTAAACCTCGAATAATTCGATTTCTTTGCTATCAGCTGTTAATTTAACGATTGCTTTACGACGCTTGTTCGTGTAGCCTCCGAATTTACCCATGCGCTTGAACTTACCTTTGTAGTTCTGTACGTTAACTTTATCAACTTTGACACCAAAAATTTCTTCTACAGCGTCTTTAACTTGAGTTTTGTTAGCTCTAACATCAACTTCAAAAGTATATTTCTTTTCAGCCATTAGGTCAGTAGAACGTTCAGTGATAACGGGGCGCTTAATGATATCGCGTGCATCCATTATGCAAGCACCTCCTCTACTTTTTCAACCGCTGCTTTAGTCATGATCAACTTGTCATGATTTAAAACATCCAATACGCTAATTCCGTTAGCAGATACAACAGTAACACCAGGGATGTTACGTGCAGATAATGCTACGTTCTCATCAAGGTCAGCAGTTACGATAAGTGCTTTTGAATTAACAGATAATCCTGCTAATACACCTTTAAAGTCTTTAGTTTTTGGAGTTTCGAAAGCAAGGTTTTCAAGTACTAAAATGTTTTCTTCTAAAACCTTTGTAGATAATGCAGATTTAATCGCTAAGCGACGAACCTTTTTAGGTAATTTATAGCTATAGCTACGTGGAACTGGACCAAATACAGTACCACCTCCGCGCCATTGTGGAGAACGGATTGAACCTTGACGAGCACGACCAGTACCCTTTTGACGCCATGGCTTACGTCCACCGCCAGCTACTTCAGAGCGAATTTTTGTTTTGTGAGTTCCTTGACGTAAAGAAGCTCTTTGCATAATAACCGCTTCGAAAAGAACGTGATTATTAGGCTCGATACCAAAGATTGAATCATTAAGTTCGATTTCGCCAACTTGTGATCCAGTTTGGTTTAACAATGCTACTTTCGGCATTCTTATTTCCTCCTTTCTGACTTAAGTATTTATGCTTTTACCGCACTTTTAACTTTTACTAGAGCTTTTCTAGCTCCTGGTACATTACCTTTAATTAATAGTAGGTTGCGTTCTGCATCTACTCTTACAATTTCAAGATTTTGTACAGTGATTTGCTCTCCACCCATACGTCCAGGTAATAATTTACCTTTGAATACACGGTTTGGAGCTACAGGACCCATTGAACCTGGGCGACGGTGGTAACGTGAACCGTGTGCCATTGGTCCGCGAGATTGTCCGTGGCGTTTGATAACACCTTGGAAACCTTTACCCTTTGAAATTCCTGTTACATCTACGATTTCGCCTTCTGCGAAAATTGTTACTTTGACTTCTTGACCAACTTCATACTCATCTACGTTTACGTCGCGTAATTCACGAACGAAGCGCTTAGGAGCAGTGTTAGCTTTTGCAACGTGTCCTCTTTCAGGTTTGTTAGAAAGCTTTTCACGCTTGTCTTCAAAACCTAATTGAATTGAAGTATATCCATCAGTTTCAGACGTTTTCTTTTGAAGAACAACGTTTGGAGCTGCTTCTACTACAGTTACAGGGATAAGATCACCGTTTGCAGCAAACACTTGAGTCATACCAATTTTTCTTCCTAAGATTCCTTTGGTCATTAAAGTCACACCTCCTGAAAGTTTATTATTTTTATTTCATTAAAGTTTGATTTCGATATCTACACCAGATGGTAAATCTAAACGCATTAATGAATCAACTGTTTGTGGAGTTGGATTCACGATGTCGATTAGACGCTTATGAGTACGCATCTCGAATTGTTCACGAGAATCTTTGTACTTATGAACCGCACGAAGGATTGTGTAAATTGACTTTTCAGTTGGTAATGGAATCGGACCAGATACAGCCGCACCAGAACGCTTTGCAGTTTCTACAATCTTCTCTGCTGATTGATCAAGAATTCTGTGATCATAAGCTTTTAAACGAATACGAATCTTTTGTTTTGCCATTATTTTCCCTCCTTTTCGCCTATATTAAAAATAGACATTCTCCGTGAAAATTTCCCACACACTCGCCATGGCAAAGCGGCCGGGTGTGTCAGCAACCTTTCACTTCATCGCAGTCAAAGACCAACATTGTCTATTATACTGAAACGATAAAGCAATTGCAACATAAATATGTTTTTTTGTTTATCTTTCGAACACTTTTCCTATTATAGCTGTTACACTTGCTCTTTTCAACCAGGGTGAACAATAAACTTTGTGTGAAATAATTCCACTCTCTCCAACTTCACTATATAGAAAGAGGCCCATAAAAAAAGGCCAGTACAAAGGTGTCTTTTATGGACTCTTATACCGGCTCTTCATATTCTTCTATCTAATACCTATTCTTTTATATATCCCTTAGATTTTAAGTGTTGAAGAATTTGCTCTACACTTTCTTCTATAGAATACTTATTTGTCTCTACTACGATTTCTGGGTTCACTGGTTCTTCATACGGTGAATCGATACCTGTGAAGTCACGAATAAGCCCTTTTCTTGCTTTTTCATATAAACCCTTCGGATCTCTCTTCTCGCACTCATCTACCGGGCACTTAATATATACTTCAATAAACTCATCAGCTTCTAGTAACTCACGTACAAGTTCTCTATCTTTAATAAAAGGAGAGATAAATGCCGTTATTACAATTTGTCCACTATCTACAAAGAGCTTTGATACTTCTCCGATTCTACGGATGTTTTCTGTACGATCCTCTTCAGAGAAACCAAGGTCCTTATTTAATCCGTGACGAATATTATCTCCATCTAACACGTAAGGATTTAACCCTTGATCAAAAAGTGCCTTAGCAGCAGCATTAGCTACTGTAGACTTCCCTGAGCCAGATAAACCAGTGAACCATAGAACAAAGCTATGATGTCCGAATTGCTTTCTTCTTAGCTCTTTATTTAATGAAGCTTCATGCCATGTAATATTTGTACTCATAATAATCCTCCAACTATGCCTTCACACTGTGAGATTTTAAGCCTTCAATTAGTACTTCTACCACTTCTTTACGGCTAAATTCACTTGGTGGTACTTCACCATTATGAAGCATTTCTCTTACTTTTGTTCCAGAAAGAATCACATGATCTTCTTTTGAATGTGGACATGTTTTTGTTGATGCCATGTTTCCACACTTCTTGCAGTAAAAGCTATGTTCAAAGAATAAAAGTGTTAGACCTAATTCCTCTTGTGTAAATTGATCAAAAATCTTTTGTGCATCGTAGGTTCCGTAGTAATTTCCCACACCTGCGTGATCTCTACCTACAATAAAATGCGTGCAACCATAGTTTTTTCGAACCATCGCATGGAAAATAGCTTCTCTAGGTCCTGCATAGCGCATTGCTGCTGGGAATACAGCAAGATATACACGATCTTCTGGATAGTAATTCTTTAATAACACTTGATAACTCTTCATTCTTACATCTGCTGGAATATCATCAGATTTTGTTTCTCCCACCAACGGATTTAAGAATAGTCCATCAACGATTTCTAGGGCTGACTTTTGAATGTATTCGTGTGCACGGTGAACAGGATTTCTCGTTTGGAAACCTACAACAGTCTTCCATCCGTTTTCAGCGAAAATACTTCTTGTTTCTGTTGGATCTAGATAGTACTCGTTAAATCTTTCTCTTTCTAATCGCTTTACGACCTTAATTGGTCCACCTACGTAAATATTCTTTCTTTCAAATAACTTCCTTACTCCGGGATGCGCTAATTCTTCTGTTTGATAAACAGCTTTAGCCTCAACTTCCTTGTCCGGTGTATAGATGTCATTAATCGTGATGACTCCGTATACTTCCCCTTCAAAAACAAGTTTCGCTTCTGCACCGATTGACAAAGTACTAGCTTTTACTTCGTCTACTGGAAGAGTGATCGGTATACTCCATACATGACCATCAGCCAAACGCAAGTTATTCACAACTGATTCATAATCATTTTTATTAAAAAAGCCAGTGATAGGGCTATAAGCTCCATTTCCAATAAGCTCTAAATCGCTTAACGCTGTCTTATCTAAATCAATTGAAAGCTCAATATTTTCAATATTGTATTCTGGCTCCCATAGATTGATAAGTTTTCCTCCGTGTGGCGTACTAAGTGTCATAGTTAAATACCTCCGCTATTTTCAAAGTATGTTCGGTTCTCTTTTTTTATTGTATTTGCCAAGGATAGTGTACCTAAAGTGGCAATACTTACACTAAACAGCACTACAACAGTATATATATCAGTATCAACAAAGATCTTTACGAGTCCATAAGATAAAACAAGTGATAGAATAGGAGATACAATCCATACCTTAATAATCTTGTTTATTATACTTTGTTGAAATATTGACATCCCTCGTTGAGCAAAACCAATTCCAATGATTGCAGTACTTGTGACTTGAGTTAACGGTACCGGTAACCCAAATACTGAAGCTAATATAACCAGGGTTGCACCTGTACTTGAGATAGCCCCACCTTCAAGCAAGGAAAAGCTCGTTATTTTTTTCCCGTTTGTTTGAAGCACTCTTCCTCCAAGGAATATAGCTCCTACTGCAATGAATAATCCACCAACCCAAACTCCAGTTGTAATAGAGACTACTCCGGCTCCTACTAAAGGACCTGCCGCATTTGCTACATTGTTCATTCCTGCCGAAAAAGCTTCAAAAAACCCAACAACAATAACAAAGATTGTGATTGGTTTATTATACTTCCCATTTTTTAATGTAGGAAATTTCTTTTCAAGTAATTTTATTCCCCTACCCCACAAAAGCGCTATAGTAAATGCTGCTATTGGAACGATAAACCAGAAAGCAACAATAACTAAAATGTTCTTAACAAATAGCGCCTTAAAAGCAACACCCACTCCTACAACAGATCCAACTGTAATCTCGCTCGTGGACAAAGGAATCCCCATTAAGTTGGCAATAAATAATGAAAGTGCAGCTGAAGATAGAATAATGAGAACTACTTTTTCATCTAGTACCGATGAAGGCACAATATTTGATCCGATTGTTTTGACAACTTCACTACCACCGAGTACAGCACCTAAAAAAATCGCCACTCCACAAACAAGCAGAGCCACTTTTTTCTTTGGAAGTGCTCCTGAGCCGTAAGCGATAGAAATTGAGGCTGCAGCTCCACTTGCACCAATATTCATAGCCAAAAAGAGAGCAACAATAACAGCTGTATATGTTATGACCATGGGCCATGCCCTCCTATTGGTGTAATCCGCATTCTGTCTTACCTGTTCCTGTCCATCGACCTGATCTCATATCATCTGCGTTAAATGCCGGAGAAGTACATGGCGCACAACCAATACTAGGGTACCCATTATCATGAAGAACATTATACGGAAGGTCATTCTTATGTGCGTATCTCCAAACATCCTTCCACGTCCAGTGAATGAGAGGACATACTTTAATCGATTCAAATTTGTTATCTTTATTGAAATACTGTGTGTTCTTTCTCGTTTCAGACTGCTCTCTTCTTAATCCACTTATCCACGCAGTTGCACCCGATAAGGCTTCTCTTAAAGGAATAATCTTTCTAATTTCACAACATCTGTTTGGAGCCGTCTTCCAGAGTTCATCTCCGTGTTGTTCTTTTTGCTCTTCTAATGTTAAGGAAGGTTTTTTAAGTTCAATTTCTAGTTGTGGGTAACGTTCTTTTACCTTGTCAATAAGTTCATATGTCTCTTTAAAATGAAGACCAGTATCTAAGAAAACAACCTTTGCATCCGGCTTAACCTTCGCTATTAAATCAATCATGACCATGCCTTCAATTCCAAAACTACATGCGTACACAATTTCATTCTCATCGTAATGCTCATAACTCCAACGTAACGCATCGAGTGCGCCTTTTGTCTCATTATCTTCGTCGAAGCTAGGAAACGAATAATGATCATATGATGAAAAAGTCAACTTTGACTCGACCATGTAATACCACTCCTAACATTAATATATCTCTATTTAAATTTAATTCCAACTTAACTGATAGGTTTAATTAAATTTAACAACAGAATGGAAAAATGTCAATGCTTTACCTAAAAAAAAGCATAGAAAAAAGCAGATGGAAAACCCATCTGCTTTCTTATTTAAAATTATTCAGTGATTGTAGCAACTACGCCAGCGCCTACAGTACGTCCACCCTCACGGATAGAGAACTTAGTACCTTCTTCGATCGCAACTGGAGCGATTAGTTCAACAGTCATTTCGATGTTGTCGCCAGGCATAACCATTTCAACACCTTCTGGAAGGTTACAGATACCTGTAATATCAGAAGTACGGAAATAGAATTGTGGACGGTAGTTAGTGAAGAATGGAGTATGACGTCCACCTTCTTCTTTAGAAAGAACATAAACTTCCGCTTTGAACTTTGTGTGTGGAGTGATTGATTTTGGCTTAGCCAAAACTTGTCCACGCTCGATTTCTTCACGAGAAACCCCACGAAGAAGTGCACCAATGTTGTCTCCAGCTTCAGCATAGTCAAGAAGCTTACGGAACATTTCTACACCTGTTACAGTAGTAGACTTAGGCTCTTCAGTGAAACCAACGATTTCAACTACGTCACCAACTTTAACTACTCCACGCTCAACACGTCCAGTAGCAACAGTTCCACGACCAGTGATTGAGAATACATCCTCAACTGGCATCATGAATGGCTTTTCAGTGTCACGAGCTGGTGTTGGAACATACTCATCAACCGCAGCCATAAGCTCGTTGATTTTCTCTTCCCATTCAGCTTCACCTTCTAAAGCTTTAAGAGCAGAACCTTTAATTACAGGAATGTCATCTCCAGGGAAGTCATACTCAGAAAGTAGGTCACGGATTTCCATTTCTACTAATTCAAGAAGCTCTTCGTCGTCTACCATATCACACTTGTTCATGAATACTACAAGGTGAGGTACACCAACCTGACGAGAAAGTAGGATGTGCTCACGAGTTTGTGGCATTGGACCATCAGTAGCAGATACTACTAGGATACCGCCGTCCATTTGAGCTGCACCAGTGATCATGTTCTTAACGTAGTCAGCGTGACCTGGGCAGTCAACGTGTGCGTAGTGACGGCTAGCAGTTTCGTACTCAACGTGCGCAGTAGAGATTGTGATTCCACGCTCTCTTTCTTCTGGAGCACCGTCGATTTGATCATATGCACGAGCTTCTGCTCCACCTACCTTAGCAAGTACAGAAGTGATTGCAGCTGTTAAAGTTGTTTTACCATGGTCAACGTGACCAATTGTACCGATGTTAACGTGTGGCTTAGAACGGTCAAATTTAGCTTTTCCCATTAGAAAAATCCTCCTTTAATATATAAAAAATAGTCTAAGTATATTTATGGACAGAGAGGTAGCTGTTACCAGCACCTACCAACGTCCACACTTACATAAGTAGTTATACTTTAAAAAAGGGCGAAAATCAATTATTCGCCTTTATTTTTTTTGATGATTTCTTCAGAGATTGATTTTGGAACCTCTTCATAGTGATCGAAATGCATTGAGAATACTCCACGACCTTGCGTGCTAGAACGAAGGCTTGTTGCATATCCAAACATTTCAGAAAGTGGAACCATTGCACGAACAACTTGAGCGTTACCGCGTGCTTCCATACCTTCTACACGACCACGACGTGAAGTTACGTTACCCATAATATCACCAAGATACTCTTCAGGAATAATAACTTCGACTCTCATGATAGGCTCAAGGATAACTGGGTTACACTTAGAAGCTGCTGCTTTAAGTGCCATAGACGCAGCAATCTTAAACGCCATTTCAGATGAGTCAACATCATGGTAAGATCCATCAAACAATCTAGCTTTGATATCGACAACAGGGAATCCAGCAATCATACCTCTGTCAAGTGAATCTTCAAGACCCGCTTGTACAGCTGGGATGTATTCACGAGGAACAACACCACCGACGATTCCATTTACGAATTCGAATCCTTTTCCTTCTTCGTTTGGAGAGAATTCAATCCAAACGTGTCCGAATTGTCCACGTCCACCAGATTGGCGAGCAAACTTTCCTTCTACATTAGCAGAAGAACGGATTGTTTCGCGGTAAGCAACCTGAGGTGCACCAACGTTAGCTTCAACTTTGAATTCACGACGCATACGGTCTACTAGAATATCTAAGTGAAGTTCACCCATACCTGCGATGATAACTTGTCCAGTTTCCTGGTCAGTATGCGCACGGAATGTTGGATCCTCTTCTTGAAGCTTTTGAAGAGCAGTAGTCATTTTATCTTGGTCAGCTTTAGATTTAGGCTCGATAGATAATTGAATAACTGGCTCTGGGAATTCCATAGACTCTAGGATAACTAGGTTCTTTTCATCACATAGTGTATCTCCAGTTGTAGTATCTTTTAGACCTACAGCAGCAGCGATATCACCAGCGTATACCATTGAAATCTCTTCACGGCTGTTAGCATGCATTTGTAGGATACGACCTACACGCTCACGCTTACCTTTAGTAGAGTTTTGAACGTAAGAACCTGAGCTTAATGTACCAGAGTACACACGGAAGAAAGTTAGTTTTCCAACATAAGGGTCAGTCATAACTTTGAATGCTAGAGCTGAGAAAGGCTCTTCATCGCTTGAGTGACGCTCAACTACTTCATCGCTATCAGGTAATGTACCTTTGATTGCAGGTACATCTAATGGTGATGGTAGGTAGTCAATTACAGCGTCAAGCATCAACTGAACACCTTTGTTTTTGAATGCTGATCCACAGATAACTGGGTAGAACTCAACGTTAACAGTACCTTTACGAATCGCTGATTTTAGCTCATCGTTAGTGATTTCTTCGCCACCAAGGTATTTTTCCATTAATACTTCGTCAAACTCAGATACCGCTTCAATTAATTTTTCACGGTATTCTTCTGCTTCAGCACGGTACTCTTCAGGGATTTCACGAACTTCAATATCTGTTCCAAGGTCGTTACCATAGAATGTTGCATTCATTTCAACAAGGTCAATGATAGCTGAGAATTGATCTTCAGCTCCGATTGGAAGTTGAATTGCAGCAGCATTCGCTTGTAAGCGATCATGAAGTGTTTTGATTGAATACTTGAAATCAGCACCAATTTTGTCCATCTTGTTTACAAATACAACACGTGGTACACCGTAAGTTGTTGCTTGGCGCCAAACTGTTTCAGTTTGAGGCTCAACACCAGACTGTGCATCAAGTACAGCAACTGCACCATCAAGTACACGCAGGGAACGTTCTACTTCTACTGTGAAGTCTACGTGTCCCGGTGTATCGATGATGTTAACTCGGTGGCCTTTCCATTGAGCAGTTGTAGCAGCGGAAGTGATTGTAATTCCGCGCTCCTGTTCCTGCTCCATCCAGTCCATTTGAGATGCACCTTCATGTGTTTCACCAATCTTATGAATACGACCAGTGTAATAAAGTACACGCTCAGTTGTTGTTGTTTTACCAGCATCAATATGAGCCATGATACCGATATTTCTTGTATTTGCTAAGGAGAACTCTCTTGCCATTGGTATTTCTCCTTTCTCGTATGAGTGTTTTAGTTTATTTTTATATTTGAGTAAAAGTAAATTCTACCAACGATAGTGAGCAAATGCTTTGTTTGCTTCAGCCATTTTATGAGTATCTTCACGCTTTTTAACTGATGCACCAGTGTTATTCGCTGCATCTAAGATTTCGTTAGCTAAACGCTCTTCCATCGTCTTTTCTCCACGAAGGCGAGAGTAGTTTACTAACCAACGAAGACCTAGAGTTGTACGACGATCTGGACGCACCTCTACTGGTACTTGATAGTTAGAACCACCTACACGGCGTGCTTTAACTTCAAGAACTGGCATGATATTTTTAAGTGCTGCATCGAATACTTCGATTGGTTCTTTACCACTGCGCTCACGAATAAGTTCGAATGCAGAGTAAAGGATTGCTTGTGACTTTCCTCTTTTACCGTCGATCATCATTTTGTTGATCAAACGAGTGATTAGCTTTGAGTTATATAACGGATCTGGTAATACGTCTCTCTTTGCTACAGGACCTTTACGAGGCATGTTTGTTCCTCCTTTCACAGAAGTGTGATTTTAGTTTTTTGTAGTAATAATTATTTCTTAGCTGCTTTTGGTCTCTTAGTTCCGTATTTAGAACGACCTTGCATACGGTTGTTTACACCAGCTGTATCTAGTGCACCACGAACGATATGATAACGTACCCCTGGTAAGTCCTTTACACGACCACCGCGAATAAGTACTACGCTGTGCTCTTGTAGGTTGTGACCAATTCCAGGAATGTATGCTGTTACTTCAATTCCGTTAGTTAAGCGTACACGAGCATATTTACGTAATGCTGAGTTCGGCTTCTTCGGAGTCATTGTACCAACACGCGTACATACCCCACGCTTTTGAGGTGAAGATACGTTCGTTTGTGATTTCTTGAAGCTGTTGTAACCTTTGTTTAGTGCAGGTGATTTAGACTTTTCCTCTTTCGAAGAACGTGGCTTACGCACTAATTGATTAATTGTAGGCATTTCTTTTTCCTCCCTTCATCTACTATTTCAAAGCCCACACATCCAGGTGGTTCATTTTGAAACAAAAAACAAAGTCTTTATAGATATCTTTCTATAAAAACAGTTTTTAAAAAGTTATTGCTACAGTAGAAGCACCTACTTCGATCCCGCAAGCTTTACCAAGCTTTTTCATAGAATCTACGTATATAATTGGAACGCCTACTTCCTGTGCTGTACTAATTACCTTTGCTGTTACACGTGGTTCAGCATCCTTAGCTACTAGTACTTCGGAAATAGTGCCGCTTTTGATGGCTTTTACTGTTTGCTTAGTTCCTACGATAAATCTCTTTGCCTGCATTACTTTTTCATAAGACATGATTGCATCCTCCAAAGTAACAGGTTTATAGGAGCACCTTTGATATATTAACACCTATGAAACTCGCTGTCAACACCTAATGATATTTTTATTAATAGAGATGTTCATTTAATGTGCGGCACTCAGGGTAGAGTGCCGCATGAATGATTATTCTACAGTTAATACTTCTTCTTGTTCAATGTTTCTTACTGGTTCAGCTTTACGATAACGTTGCATACCAGTTCCAGCTGGAACAAGCTTACCAATAATTACATTTTCCTTCAGACCAAGTAACTCATCGCGTTTACCTTTAATAGCTGCGTCTGTAAGTACTCTTGTTGTTTCTTGGAATGAAGCAGCAGATAAGAATGAATCTGTTTCAAGTGAAGCCTTAGTAATACCAAGCAATACAGGACGCCCTGTTGCAGGCATTTTTCCAGAAAGCAACGCTTTTTCGTTTGCATCTCTGAATTGATGTACATCAAGAAGCGATCCAGGTAATACATCTGTTTCACCTGCATCAATGACACGAACCTTACGAAGCATTTGTCGTACCATTACTTCAACGTGCTTGTCACCAATTTCTACCCCTTGCATACGGTATACTTTTTGAACTTCACGAAGCAAATACTCTTGAACAGCTGTAACGTCTTTCACTTTGATTAATTCCTTAGGATCGATCGAACCTTCTGTCAGTTCTTCACCGCGTTCAACCTTATCGTTTACAGCCACTTTTAGACGTGCCGTGTATGGAGCTGTGTAGGTTCTTGACTCTACATCGCCCTGAACGATAATTTCATGCTGGCGGTCGCGGCCTTCGTTAATACCAACAACCACACCTTCGATTTCAGAAATGACCGCTTGACCTTTCGGATTACGCGCTTCAAAAATCTCCTGAATACGAGGTAGACCTTGTGTGATATCGTCTCCAGCAACCCCACCTGTATGGAATGTACGCATCGTTAACTGTGTTCCTGGTTCACCGATAGATTGAGCAGCGATGATACCAACAGCTTCTCCCACTTCAACCTCTTGACCAGTTGCTAAGTTACGACCGTAACATTTCTTACATACACCGTGGCGAGAGTTACATGTAAACGCAGAGCGGATCCATACATCCTCTACACCAGCGCCAACCACTTCGGCTGCTAGGTCTTCCGTAATTAATTCATTTTCACGAACCATTACTTCTTTTGTTTCAGGGTTTTTAATTGCTTTTCTTGCATAACGTCCGATTAAACGTTCTTCTAGAGACTCGATAATTTCCGTTCCATCTCTAAGTGCAGCAATATGCAATCCGCGATCCGTACCGCAATCGTCATCACGAACGATAACATCTTGTGCTACGTCAACGAGACGGCGAGTTAAGTAACCAGAGTCAGCAGTTTTTAGTGCTGTATCAGCAAGACCTTTACGTGCACCGTGAGTAGAGATAAAGTACTCTAATACTGTTAGACCTTCACGGAAACTTGATTTGATTGGTAATTCGATGATACGACCAGCCGGGTTCGCCATTAGTCCACGCATACCAGCAAGCTGCGTAAAGTTAGATGCGTTACCACGGGCACCAGAGTCACTCATCATGAAGATTGGGTTTGTTTTATCTAATGATTTCATTAGCTTCGCTTGGATAACATCCTTCGCAGCACTCCAGATGGAGATAACACGATCATAACGCTCATCTTCTGTGATTAAACCACGTCTAAATTGCTTTTGAACATTATCTACCTTTGTTTGTGCTTCAGCGATAATCTCTTGCTTTTCACCTAATACAACGATGTCTGCAACCCCAACTGTAATACCAGCTTTTGTAGAGTGCTTAAACCCTAAGTCCTTCATTCGGTCAAGCATCTTTGAAGTTTCAGTAATCTTAAACTTCTTAAATACTTCCGCAATGATGTTCCCTAGAATCTTCTTTTTAAATGGATCTACAACATCCATTTCACTAATTACTTGTTTCACATCCGTACCAGGCTCTACAAAGAATCTTGCAGGTGTTTCTACTTCAAGATTTGATTTAGTAGGCTCGTTGATGTAAGGGAATGAGCTAGGCAAGATTTCATTAAAGATCAGTTTTCCAACCGTCGTTAATAGAAGCTTTTTATTTTGCTCTTCAGTGAACGTCTCGTTATTCAGTGAACCTGCATGTACAGCTACACGAGTATGTAAGTGTACATAACCATTTTGGTAAGCTAATATCGCTTCATTGGTATCATTGAAAATCATACCTTCGCCAACAGCACCTGCACGTTCAAGAGTTAAGTAATAGTTTCCTAATACCATATCCTGAGACGGAGTAACTACTGGTTTTCCATCCTTAGGGTTAAGGATGTTTTGAGCTGCAAGCATTAATAATCTTGCTTCTGCTTGAGCTTCAGACGAAAGCGGAACGTGAACGGCCATTTGGTCACCGTCAAAGTCAGCATTGTATGCCGTACACACTAGCGGATGAAGACGAATCGCACGACCTTCTACTAGCGTTGGCTCAAATGCTTGAATACCTAGTCTGTGAAGAGTCGGTGCACGGTTAAGAAGAACCGGATGCTCTCTAATTACTTCTTCAAGTACATCCCAAACTTCAGGCTGAACTCTTTCAATCTTACGCTTAGCCGATTTGATATTGTGGGCTAGACCTTTTTCCACCAATTCCTTCATAACGAATGGCTTAAATAACTCTAGTGCCATTTCTTTTGGCAATCCACATTGGTACATCTTTAAGTTTGGTCCTACAACGATAACGGAACGACCAGAATAGTCAACACGCTTACCTAGTAGGTTTTGACGGAAACGACCTTGCTTCCCTTTCAACATATGTGAAAGGGATTTTAAAGGACGGTTACCTGGTCCTGTTACCGGACGTCCGCGACGACCATTATCAATTAGAGCATCTACTGCTTCTTGAAGCATACGCTTTTCGTTTTGTACGATAATGCTTGGAGCTCCTAAATCTAATAGACGCTTAAGACGGTTATTACGGTTAATCACACGACGATATAAATCGTTCAAGTCAGATGTAGCAAAACGCCCTCCATCTAATTGAACCATTGGACGTAATTCTGGCGGTATGACAGGCAGAACATCAAGTATCATCCAAGATGGCTCATTTCCTGAGTTACGGAATGCTTCTAGAACCTCTAGGCGCTTAATTGCTCTTGTACGACGTTGCCCTTGTGCAGTTCTTAACTCTTCCTTTAGCGCTTCAACATCTTTGTTTAAATCAATATCAGAAAGAAGCTTTTTAATGGATTCAGCACCCATTGATGCTTGGAATTTATTACCGTATTTGTCGCGGTATGCACGATATTCCTTCTCTGATAAAAGCTGCTTCTTTTCTAATGCTGTATCACCAGCATCTGTAACTACATATGAAGCAAAATAAATGACCTCTTCAAGTGCACGAGGTGACATGTCTAAAACAAGACCCATACGACTTGGGATCCCTTTGAAATACCAAATATGAGACACAGGTGCGGCTAATTCAATATGACCCATACGCTCACGACGTACTTTTGCACGAGTTACTTCCACTCCACAGCGATCACAGACTACACCTTTATATCTTACACGCTTGTACTTACCGCAATGACATTCCCAGTCCTTTGTTGGTCCGAAAATACGCTCACAGAATAAACCGTCTTTTTCAGGTTTAAGTGTACGGTAGTTAATTGTTTCTGGCTTTTTTACTTCTCCAAAAGACCATGAACGAATCTTATCTGGTGAAGCAAGACCAATTTTCATAAACTCAAAATTATTGACATCTAGCAAGGGGCCTACCTCCCTTTTGATCTACGGGTTTTACCCTTATATGAAAGGCTTAGATCCTAAATAAGTCTCTTTGCCAACAATATGTTAGGGAATGATTCCTTGAAAAATCAGCCCATCTCCTAAAACCTCATCAGTGAAGGAGATGGCCTTTATTTATGTGAGTTGATTACTCTTTAGTACCTACTTTTTCTGATTCAGACTCTTCAAAATCAGGCAAAATCGTCAAAGCATCAGCTTGTTGTACTTCCTCATCATCTTCTAAATCGCGCATTTCAATCTCTTGCTCATCGCCTGATAGGATCTTAACGTCCATACCTAAGCTTTGAAGTTCTTTCATTAATACGCGGAATGATTCTGGTACACCTGGTTCTGGAACATTCTCACCCTTAACGATCGCTTCATACGTCTTCACACGACCTACTACATCATCTGACTTGACCGTCAGGATTTCTTGAAGTGTATAAGCAGCACCGTAAGCTTCCAATGCCCAAACCTCCATCTCACCAAAACGCTGTCCACCAAATTGTGCTTTACCACCCAGTGGTTGTTGCGTTACAAGTGAGTAAGGTCCAGTTGAACGAGCATGTAGCTTATCATCAACCATGTGAGCAAGTTTGATCATGTACATTACTCCGACAGAAACACGATTGTCGAATGGTTCACCAGAACGACCGTCATATAGTACTGTTTTCGCGTCACGAGCCATACCTGCTTCTTCAATAGTTGACCAAACATCTTCTTCACGCGCTCCATCAAATACCGGAGAAGCAACATGAATGCCTAGTGCTCTTGCAGCCATACCGAGATGAAGCTCAAGTACCTGACCGATGTTCATACGTGATGGTACCCCTAATGGGTTTAACATGATGTCAACCGGAGTCCCATCTGGTAAGAAAGGCATATCCTCTTCCGGTAAGATACGTGAGATAACCCCTTTATTCCCGTGTCGACCGGCCATCTTGTCCCCTTCAGAAATCTTACGCTTCTGAACAATATAAGCACGAACAAGTTGGTTTACACCTGGAGGTAACTCATCTCCATCTTCACGGTTAAAGACTTTTACATCTAGGACAATACCGCCCCCACCGTGAGGTACACGAAGAGATGTATCTCTAACTTCACGTGCTTTTTCACCGAAGATTGCATGTAATAAGCGTTCCTCAGCTGTTAGTTCTGTTACACCTTTAGGCGTTACTTTACCAACTAGTAAATCTCCGTCCTTCACTTCTGCTCCGACACGTACGATTCCACGCTCATCGAGATTTCTAAGAGCATCTTCCCCTACGTTTGGAATATCACGAGTGATTTCCTCTGGTCCAAGCTTTGTATCACGTGACTCTGACTCGTATTCTTCAATATGAATAGAAGTATACACATCATCTTTTACAAGTCTTTCACTCATGATAATAGCATCTTCATAGTTATAACCATCCCAAGTCATGAAGGCAACAAGAACGTTACGGCCAAGAGCAAGTTCTCCAAGCTCCATTGATGGTCCGTCTGCAAGGATCTCTCCTTTTGTTACACGGTTACCTACAGCCACGATAGGTCTTTGGTTATAGCAAGTACCTTGGTTTGAACGAATGAATTTTTGCATTCTATATTTATCTAGATCGCCCTTTACTTCTTGGCCATCTACTTCAGTCACTCTTCTTACCCACACTTGACGAGCTTCAACATGCTCCACGATTCCATCGTGTTTACAGATCACTGCTGCTCCAGAGTCTTTACCAGAAACATATTCCATTCCCGTTCCTACACGAGGGGCTTCTGGTTGCATCAATGGTACAGCCTGACGTTGCATGTTCGCACCCATAAGAGCACGGTTTGAGTCATCATTTTCAAGGAACGGAATACATGCTGTCGCAGCTGAAACTACTTGTTTAGGAGAAACGTCCATGTAGTCTACACGCTCACGATTAACAACCGTGTTTTCGCCTCGGAAACGAGCAATAATATCGTTATCTATGAAAGATCCGTCTTCTCCTAGTCTCACATTTGCCTGTGCTACTACATAGTTATCTTCTTCATCTGCAGTTAAGTAGTCGATATGACTTGTAACTTTTCCTGTTTCAGGATCTACACGTCGATATGGCGTTTCGATAAACCCGAATCGATTTACTTTTGCAAAGGAAGATAGAGAGTTGATTAGTCCAATGTTCGGACCTTCCGGCGTTTCAATTGGACACATACGACCATAGTGAGAGTAGTGAACGTCACGCACTTCGAATCCAGCACGTTCACGTGTTAAACCACCAGGTCCTAATGCTGATAAACGTCGCTTATGAGTAAGCTCAGCTAATGGGTTTGTTTGATCCATGAACTGCGATAACTGAGAGCTACCAAAGAACTCTTTAATCGACGCAATCACAGGACGTATATTAATTAATTGCTGTGGTGTAATCGTATTTGTATCTTGAATGGACATTCTTTCACGAACGACTCTTTCCATTCTTGATAAACCGATACGGAATTGGTTTTGAAGTAATTCTCCTACTGAGCGCAGACGACGATTTCCTAAGTGGTCAATATCATCTGTATCTCCTACCGAATGTAGAAGGTTAAAGAAATAGCTAATGGAAGCAATAATATCAGATGGATCAATGTTCTTAACAGCTTCTGGTACATATGCATTTCCAATAACATTAATTGCCTTTTCGCCATCCTCATTAGGAGCAAAAATCTTAATTGATTGTAAAAGGATATCTTCTTGAACTACTCCTCCAACTGGAGTGAAGGTCTTAAATCCAATATTCTTTTCTAATTGTGGAAGAATACGATCTAACGTACGGCGGTCTAAAAGCACACCTTTTTCTGCAATGATTTCTCCCGTTTCAGGATCAACCAATGTTTCTGCAAGGCGTTGACCGAATAGACGATTCTTTATATGCAGCTTCTTGTTAATTTTGTAACGACCTACATTCGCTAAATCATAGCGCTTAGGGTCAAAGAATCTAGAAACAAGTAAACTTTTTGCATTTTCAACCGTTGGTGGTTCACCAGGACGAAGACGCTCATAAATTTCTAACAGAGCTTTCTCTGTACCTTCCGTATTATCCTTTTCAAGAGTATTACGAATGTACTCATTGTCTCCAATTAACTCAATGATTTCTTGGTCTGAACCAAATCCTAATGCACGCAAAAGAACCGTAACGGGTAACTTCCTCGTACGATCTATTCTAACGTACACAACATCCTTCGCATCTGTTTCGTATTCTAACCAAGCACCACGGTTCGGGATTACAGTTGCTGTATATCCACGTTTTCCGTTTTTATCAAGTTTTCCACTATAATAAACACTTGGTGAACGCACAAGCTGAGATACGATAACGCGCTCGGCACCATTAATAACGAATGTACCTGTTTCCGTCATAAGCGGGAAGTCACCCATGAAAACATCCTGGTCTTTTACTTCCCCAGTTTCTTTATTAACAAGACGCACTTTTACACGAAGTGGAGCAGAGTATGTAACATCTCGTTCCTTGGATTCTTCAACAGAATACTTTGGTTCGCTTAAACTATAATCAATAAATTCTAATGACAAATTACCTGTGAAATCTTCAATCGGTGAAATATCCTGGAACATTTCACGCAATCCTTCATCAAGGAACCATTGATAGGAAGCTGTTTGAATCTCAATTAAGTTAGGTAATTCTAAAACTTCACTGATTCGCGCATAACTTCTTCGTTGGCGGTGTCGTCCATACTGAACTAGTTGACCTGTCAACAGATTCACCCCTCAAATCAAGCTTTTGTGATTACTTCTATAAATTTCTTATAAAAAATAGATAGGAAAACGAGATGTTTTTGTCCAGACAGGAGGATTTTCCCACTTGACCGCTCGACTCAAGACTTCAACGCTTACATGTATCTTTTTTCATAAGACAAAAAGAAAAAGGGTTTTTTCTTAAAAACCACATTCTCCAATTTTCTACTATTATTTAATTAGCATCGCCGTAAACTACCAAATTTATACAACTACAGTTGAATTTAGCAATTTTACACAATATATCATGTTGGCATTTTATAATATTAACATAGCCAAAATGTCAAGTCAAATCTTTTTAGCTTTCAAAATAAAATACCCTTTTTTCTTTTCAACGGTTTCAACTGAATCAAATATTTCATTTAGTTTTTCTATCGCTGATGGTGCACCCTGTTTTTTCTGAATAACTACCCATAGCTCACCACCAGGAGCCAGATGATCAAAACTTTGTTCAAATATATCGTGAACTACTTGTTTTCCTGCACGAATAGGAGGGTTAGTTAAGATTGCGGCAAACCCCTTACCTTTTACCTGAGTTAACCGATCACTCTCGTATATAGTTACATTTGAAACTTTATTTAGAGCTGCATTATCCTTTGCTAATCCAATCGCTCGCTCATTCACATCTACCATATGTATTTCTTTGGTTGGTTGTTCTTTTGCTAGAGAAATCCCAATCGGGCCATAGCCACAACCAACATCAAGAATCGGGCCATCAACCTTAGGAAATTGAAAAGTCTCAATCAGTAACCTCGACCCAAAATCTACTTCACTTTTTGAGAACACACCATTGTCGGTAATAAAAGATAGACTTTGACTTCTTAGTGTAAAGCTCCATGTCTTTCGATTACTTTCAACTTTTTGGTCCCGTGAGAAATAATGCTCTGCCATTCTACCACTTCCATGAATTTTTAGTAGAGAAAACTTATACGAAAAAATTATAATCGAACCTTTTTTAAAAAGCAAAAGGCTCGCTTATGCAGCGAGCCTTTCAATATCATTATTACTTAACTTCAACGTTTGCTCCAACTTCTTCAAGCTTAGCTTTGATTTCTTCAGCTTCTTCTTTAGAAGCTCCTTCTTTAACTGCTTTTGGAGTGTTGTCAACAAGTTCTTTTGCTTCTTTAAGTCCAAGACCTGTGATTTCACGTACAACTTTGATAACTTTGATTTTTTGGTCGCCTGCAGAAGCAAGAACAACGTCAAATTCAGTTTTCTCAGCAGCAGCTTCTCCACCAGCAGCTCCAACTACAGCTACAGGAGCAGCAGCAGTTACACCAAATTCTTCTTCGATAGCTTTTACTAAGTCGTTAAGTTCTAAAACAGTCATGCTTTTAACTGCTTCAATGATTTGTTCTTTAGTCATGATAAAAGTTCCTCCTTAAAATTGTGTTTGTTTTAGTTTATTTCACGAACGATATTTCTAACTTACGCGCCTTGTTCTTCTTTTTGATCTGCAACAGCTTTTGTAGCAAGAGCAAGGTTGCGGATTGGAGCTTGAAGTACGCTGAGTAGCATAGATAGTAAGCCTTCGCGTGATGGTAGTTCAGCAAGAGCCTTAATATCTTCTAATGATGCAACGTTCCCTTCAATTACACCTGCTTTAATTTCAAGAGCTTCATGCTTTTTAGCGAAGTCATTTAAAATTTTAGCTGGGGCAACTACATCTTCGTTACTGAATGCAATAGCGTTAGGACCTGTAAGAGCGTCGTTAAGGCCAGCAAGTTCAGAAGCTTCAGCAGCACGACGAGTTAAAGAGTTTTTGTAAACCTTGAACTCAATACCAGCTTCACGAAGTTGTTTACGAAGTTCTGTTACTTCAGAAACATTTAAACCGCGATAGTCAACAACAACTGTTGTTTTAGCAGCTTTTAACTTATCAGCGATTTCGTCTACGATTACTTTTTTAGTTTCGATAGCGTTGCTCATCCTTACACCTCCTGTAGATTTACTACATTTATACCGGAAAATATAAACCTCCATGCCTTGCAGACATGGAGGAAGTATACAATAGTCGTTTACACGAACTGTTCAATCTATCGTATGACCTCGGTAGGAAATTAAGCCTTAAAGGCACCTACTGTCTGCGGTACAAATGTTATTCTATTTTCACAACAAAATCTATTCTAGTAGAATTTCATTCTGTTGTCAATTATATTTTCAAATTACTTTGCATTTACAGTTGAAGGGTCTACTTTTACTCCAGGTCCCATTGTTGAAGTAACAGTTACGTTCTTCATGTAAGTTCCTTTTGCAGCAGAAGGCTTCACTTTAAGCATTGTTTCGAAAATTGTAGTGAAGTTCTCAACAAGCTTTTCGTTTTCAAAAGAAGTTTTCCCGATTGGTACGTGGATGTTTCCAGCTTTATCAACACGGTATTCAACTTTACCAGCTTTGATTTCGTTAACTGCTTTAGTTACATCAAATGTAACTGTACCAGTCTTAGGGTTTGGCATTAAGCCTTTAGGTCCTAATACACGACCAAGCTTACCAACTTCACCCATCATGTCAGGTGTAGCAACGATTACGTCAAACTCAAACCAACCTTGGTTGATCTTGTTGATGTAGTCTGCATCTCCTACATAATCAGCGCCAGCTGCTTCAGCTTCTTTCGCCTTTTCACCTTTAGCAAATACAAGTACACGTTGTGTTTTACCAGTTCCGTTTGGAAGCACAACTGCTCCACGGATTTGTTGGTCAGCTTTCTTTGGATCTACTCCAAGACGGAAAGCAACTTCTACAGATGCATCAAACTTTGCAAAGTTTGTCTTTTTAGCAAGTTCAATAGCTTCTTCAACCGGATATGCTTTTGTACGGTCAACAAGCTTTGAAGCTTCTAAAAACTTCTTACCTTTTTTAGCCATTTTTATTTCCTCCTAGATTGTGGTTTTAGCGGAAAAGTTCTTAACTAACCTCCCACGAATAACAGCACTGTGCATATCGCACAATCGCTAGACATAAGAAAGGTTGCGCGTGAAACCAAATTCAACACCGCAACCCCTTAACTAAAGAAAAATTCGAGCATGAATTAGTCTTCGATAACAATACCCATGCTGCGTGCAGTACCTTCAACCATACGCATAGCTGCTTCAACGCTAGCCGCATTTAGATCAGGCATTTTTGTTTCAGCAATCTCGCGCACCTTGTCACGCTTGACTGTTGCTACTTTATTACGGTTCGGTACACCAGAACCAGACTCGATACCAGCCGCCTTCTTAAGAAGAACTGCAGCAGGAGGAGTTTTTGTAATAAATGTAAATGAACGGTCTTCAAAAACCGTAATCTCAACAGGAATGATTAAGCCAGCTTGTTCAGCTGTACGAGCGTTGAACTCTTTACAGAATCCCATGATGTTAACACCGGCTTGACCTAGTGCAGGACCAACTGGTGGTGCTGGATTAGCTTTAGCTGCAGGGATTTGTAACTTAACAATCTTAATTACTTTTTTAGCCACGAGACACACCTCCTTAAGTCCGTGATGTGGTAATAGGGGATTTTCCCCTCCCACTCATATAATAGTCTTTATTTAAAATAAAGAACTGTTTCCTTTTGTCCGGTCTCAAAGTTTGAGACATACTGACCTTTGAAATATTACCACTTTTCGAAACCTATTTCAAGTTTTTTCAGGTTATATTTTTTCAATCTGTGTAAATTCAAGTTCTACAGGGGTATCTCGACCAAACATATTTACAAGAACCTTGACTTTAGACTTGTCTTTATCTATTTCTTCAATAGATCCAGTAAAGTTTGCAAATGGCCCCTCCTTGACTTGTACCATTTCTCCAAGTTCAAAGTTTACATCCACACGCTTCTGCTCAAGTCCCATACGTTTAAGGATGAAATCCACTTCTTCCGGTAGTAAAGGAGTCGGCTTAGAACCAGATCCAGCTGAACCTACGAAACCAGTTACTCCAGGAGTGTTTCGAACAACATACCAAGAGTCATCTGTCATCACGATTTCAACCAATACGTAACCTGGAAACACCTTTCTTTTAACTACTTTCTTTTTACCATTCTTAATATCTGTTTCTTCTTCTTCAGGCACTACCACGCGAAAGATTTTGTCTTGCATCGCCATAGACTCTACACGTTTTTCAAGGTTTGCTTTTACCTTGTTCTCATAGCCCGAGTAAGTATGAACTACATACCAATTCTTTTCCATTGTCGAGGACGAATTGTCCTTCCCTCCCTATATGAAAATATCCATTTTATTAAACTAGAAAGCATTGTTAGCCTTTATTTTTTTTACAAATGAAAAAACCCGTTACCGGGCTTTGCTAAAAGTTTCCTATGTTTGTTACCATTATACCATTATGTTACGGGTGTTATTCAAGGAATTAAACGAATTAATTCTGAAATCCCTAAATCTATTACAGCAAAGAAAAGAGCAAAAAATATAACTGTAGCTAATACCGTAACTGTGTAGTTTGTCAGTTCCTTACGCTTTGGCCAACTAACTTTGCGCATTTCGCGGCTGACATCTTTAAAAAAATTGACTACGCGCTGCATGTGTATACCCCCAACTTCCTTGTCTTACTCTATCTATAGGTGGTGCCTACTACTTTGTTTGACGGTGGATGGTATGAGCACTGCATGTTCTACAAAACTTCTTCAGCTCTAACCGTTCCGACTCTTTATTGCTCATCGTTGAATAGTTTCTCGAACCGCAAGTTACACAGGCCAAAACTACCTTTTTTGTCAAAAATGCCACCTCTAACTTACTATTTTGTCCATAAAACTGTATCATGGACACTTATCAATGTCAACAGAGCTCTATTACCATATACCTGTCATATTACAGGGTGAGCTCCCTTACCTCAAGATATTTCTCAAGCTTCCTTTTCACACGTTGGAGCGCATTGTCAATGGATTTCACATGACGGTTGAGCTCCTCTGATATTTCCTGGTAAGACTGACCATCTAGGTAAAGAGCTAGTACCTTCCGCTCTAAATCACTAAGAAGCTCAGCCATTTTAACCTCAATATGATCAAATTCCTCTTGATTGATAATAAGTTCCTCCGGATCTAACACTTTAGCTCCAGAAATAACATCCATTAACGTTCGATCGGATTCTTCATCATAGATCGGCTTGTCCAACGACACATAAGAATTCAGCGGAATATGCTTTTGTCTCGTTGCCGTTTTAATAGCGGTAATAATTTGTCTCGTGATACACAGTTCTGCAAACGCTTTAAAAGAGGTGAGCTTGTCTTCTCGGAAATCTCGGATCGCTTTGTAAAGACCGATCATTCCTTCTTGAACAATGTCTTCTTTGTCAGCACCGATTAAGAAATAGGATCTAGCTTTAGCTCTAACGAAATTTCGATACTTATGAATCAAGTAATCTAATGCTTCACTATCACCTTTGTGCACTAAATCAACTATTTCCTCATCCTCAAGCTGTATGAAATGTAAATAATTTTCGTTGATTTTTGTTGTCTTGTAGTCAGCATTCACTTCGGATCCCCCCGACCGAACAAGCATAGATAGAAATATTATACAGTAGCCTTTTTTAAAGCGTCAACTGCTCATCGCTTTCCTCTTCGCCATTTTTCAAAAATTTCTGCCACTTCACTGCTTAATGGAATTTTTGAAGTAGGGCTATTTTCCTGAATTTTTTGTACCTTCTTTTCTATCTTCTTTTCAACCGAGTCCATCTCTATTAATAACTCTCGTGCTGATTTTCTTAGTGCACCTTGTCCAAATATGGCCCATTGTTCCGTAAAATCAGAGGTTGCCACATGAATCTGAGTTTTTCTATTATTTAAAGAGATCGCAAGTTTTTCAATGCGTTCATCCGCTGTTTCATTATTTCTTGTGAATATAACTTCGACTTTATAATTCTTATACTTTTTCTCTGTTCCTTTTACAAAATGGGCATCGAATACAACGATGACACGATAGCCTGAGTAAGCTTGATACTCGGCCATCCTCTCAACTAAACGGTCCCGAGCTGATGCTAAATCCTTATTTTTTAGCTCTCGAAGCTCTGGCCAAGCTCCGATGATATTGTATCCATCCACTAACAGAATGTCCATTTTATCCCTCTAGCGGATATCGTTTTCGATACACCTCATACATTAAAAGGGCAGCCGCTACCGAAGCATTTAAAGAGGTGACATGTCCTTTCATTGGCAGGCTAACCAAAAAGTCACATTTATCACGGATGAGTCTTCCCATTCCTTTTCCTTCACTACCAATCACAAGACCTAAAGGCATTGTCCCATCAAGCGAACGAAAGTCCTGTTTGCCCTTTGCATCTGTCCCTGCAATCCATAAACCTCGTTCCTTTAGCTCATCAATGGTTTGTGCCATATTCGTCACGCGGACAACAGGAACATATTCAATGGCACCCGTTGATGCTTTTGCAACAGTTGCTGTTAACCCAACTGCTCGTCGTTTCGGAATGATAATTCCGTGTGCACCAGTGGAATCAGCTGTTCTCATAATGGATCCTAGATTATGCGGATCCTCAATTTCATCTAACAAAAGGAAAAATGGTGTTTCACCTTTTGCTTCTGCCGCCTTAAACAAGTCATCTAGCTCCGCATATTGATAGGCAGCTACTGCCGCTACAACCCCTTGGTGATTTCCTTCTACCATCTGGTCGATTTTCTTTTTAGGAACAAATTGAACGATGACATTTTGTGCTTTTGCTAGCCCAATGACCTGTTGCATTTGACCCGTTTGGGAACCTTCTGCGATAAATATTTTATTCACATCGCGTTCTGACTTTAGTGCTTCTATAACTGGATTTTTCCCAATAATAAAGTCTTGGCTCATATTATTGTTCCTCCTTTCATTCTCCAACTTGAGAGAGGGCAACTTCGATCAATTCATCAAGTCGCTCCTCTCTGTTCATTAAATATAGATATCCGATTAATGCTTCGAACGCTGTCCCATAGCGATATGTCTGTACATCTGTGTTCTTTGGCACTGTTCCAGATTTTGCATTTCTGCCCCTTCTAACAACAGCCTCTTCTTCCTCACTTAAGAGCTTCGAATCCAGAAAGTGATGGATGAATTGACATTGAGCTTTTGCTGATACATATTTCGTCGACTCCTTATGAAGCTGATTCGGTCGTACCTTCCCAGATTGAAGAAGGTATCTCCGAACATATACTTCAAAAATGGAGTCCCCTATATATGCTAGCGCGAGACTATTCAATTGTTTTGCATCTATCGTATTTTCAAAGTGAAGCATATTTTAGCCTCTTTTCCATCTTGTGCCTTGAGGCGTATCTTCTAAAATAATATTCATATCTTTTAACTGATCACGAATTTGGTCAGATAACTGGAAATTTCGATCTTTTCTAGCCTGGATTCGTTGTTCGATTAATGCTTCTATTTCTTCGTCAAGCAGTTGATCTGCTTCAAGAGTTAAACCTAAGATTCCAAATAACACTTCAAACTCACTCATAAATGCGTCGATCACAGTGATAGATGTATTTTTTTCAATAAGATACATGTTAGCCAACTTAGATAAGTCGAATAACTTAGAGATTCCATTAGCTGTATTAAAATCATCATCCATATCACGTACAAACTCATCATGTAAGGTAGTAACCTTTGTCAACCATTCTTGATCATTGTCCGTTAAATTGGCACTAGCCTCACGTCGATGTTTTAAGTTTTGGTAAGAAGTTATTAATCGATCAAGTCCTGCCTTTGTATTTTCTAACAACTCATCTGTATAGTTGATGGGATTGCGATAATGTACTGCTAACATAAAGAATCTTAGTACTTGCGGATCATGTTTTTTGATAATATCGTGTACAAGAACAAAGTTTCCTAGTGATTTTGACATTTTTTCATTATCAATATTAATGTACCCGTTATGCATCCAATAGCGCGCAAATGTTTTGTTTGTTAACGCTTCTGATTGCGCAATTTCATTTTCATGATGCGGGAAAGCCAGATCCTGTCCGCCTGCATGAATGTCAATCGTATCACCTAAATACTTCTTCGCCATTGCAGAGCACTCAATATGCCAGCCTGGTCTTCCTTTCCCCCATGGGCTTTCCCAGAAAATTTCACCCGGCTTTGCTGCCTTCCAAAGTACAAAGTCTAAAGAATCTTGTTTCTTCTCACCGATGGCAATTCTCGTACCTAGTCTCAGTTCATCAATCGATTGGTGAGACAATTTTCCATACTCCTTGAATTTACGAGTGTGATAGTATACATCGCCCTCGGACTCATAGGCATATCCCTTTTCAATCAATGTAGAAATAAAGTCTATAATAATATCCATACTTTCTGTTACGCGAGGATGAACATCTGCTTTTTTGCATCCGAGTGCTGTTACATCTTCAAAGTATGCTTTTATAAAACGATCAGCAATCGTTGGGACATCTTCTCCAAGCTCATTTGCTACACGAATAAGCTTATCATCCACATCAGTGAAATTGGAGATATATTGAACCTCATATCCTCTGTACTCTAAATATCTTCTTACTGTATCAAACACAATGGGTGGTCTTGCATTTCCTATATGGATATAGTTATAAACTGTAGGACCGCAAACATACATCTTTACTTTACCCTCTTCTAGAGGGATGAACGGCTCTTTTGAACGAGTCAGTGTATTATATATTTGAATGCTCATGCTCGTAGCTCCTTTCCTTCTCTACCTGTTCTAGTTGTTTTCTTAAATTGTAAATATCCGCTTCTAATGCTTTGAAACGGTCGCCAGTTGGATCTGGTAGATCACAGTGATTTAAATCTTTCTCTACTTTCTTTCCATCCCTTATTACCACTTTCCCAGGAATCCCAACTACTGTCGAATTTGGAGGGACATCCTTTAGTACGACAGAACCTGCTCCTATCTTAGAATTTTCACCAACCGTGATCGATCCTAATACTTTTGCACCCGTTGCAATAAGAGCATTATCCTTAATAGTTGGATGTCGCTTTCCTTTCTCTTTTCCCGTTCCCCCTAGTGTAACTCCCTGAAACACAGTCACATTGTCACCAATTTCACATGTTTCACCGATGACAACCCCCATGCCATGATCGATAAAAAAACGCCTTCCGATGGTTGCACCTGGGTGAATTTCTATCCCTGTGAAGAAGCGGCTTACCTGCGATATGACCCTTGCCATAAAATAAAATTTCCTCTTATATAGAGCATGCGCCATTCGATGAGCCCAGATGGAATGCAAACCTGAATATGTTAAGATAACCTCCAAATACGTCCTTGCCGCTGGATCTTGTTCAAAAACTACTTCAACATCTTCCTTTAGCATTTTAAACATTATCGTTCCCCCTAAACGTAAATGCTGCATTTTTTGTGAAAATAAAAAACGCCCCTGTCAAAAATGACAGAGACGCTTGTATGCGCGGTTCCACTCTGTTTAAGTAACCTAATTGTTACTTCAACTCAACTCTTGTAACGGAAGAAATCCGCCTCATTCTACTAGGGGAATGACCCGTTTCGAATCAGGACTCAGAGGGGCACTTCAAAAAACAAGGGGCTTAAACCACTTTCAGCCGATGATGGTTCTCTCTAGAAAGCATTGCTTTTTTACTTTTCCTCTTCAACATTTTCTAAATTATATAATTATCTTTACTATATTACATTTTTTCCAATCTGTTAACCAATAATGCTCACAATTCGTTGTAATATTTTTTCTTTACCAATTAAAGCAATTGCTTTAGGTAAATCTGGGCCGTGTGTTTGACCAGTAGCAGCAACACGAACTGGCATAAAGAGCTTCTTACCCTTTTGTCCTGTTGCTTTTTGAACGATCTTCAAAGTTGCTTGAACATCCTCTGATTGCAGGCTTGAAAGCTTTTCAATCTCACTCGCAAAAGTAGATAATACTTCCTTCACGCCCTCCTCCTGAAGAACCGCCTTTGCTTCTTCCTCTAGCTCTAGTTCCTCCTTGAAGAATAACTCAGATAGCTCGACAATTTCAGCCCCATAGCTTAACTGATCTTGATAAAGCGCTACGAGATTTTTCGTCCATTCTATTTCCTCTGGAGTCATAGCCTCACTAACAAGACCCGCCTTTTGAAGATGCGGTAGAGCAAGCCCATACACAACATCAACATCTTGCTTCTTCATGTACTGGTTATTCATCCATGTAAGCTTTTGCTTATCAAATAGAGCTGGAGATTTCGAAAGTCTATTCGCTTCAAAAATGGAAATCAGCTCTTCCTTCGAGAAAATCTCTTCTTCTCCAGATGGTGACCAGCCGAGTAAGGTAATAAAATTAAATAATGCTTCAGGAAGATATCCTAATTCCTCATACTGTTCAATGAACTGAATAATGGACTCATCACGTTTGCTCAGCTTCTTTCGGCTTTCGTTTACGATCAATGTCATATGTCCAAACACTGGTGTTTCCCAACCTAATGCTTCGTAAATCATCATTTGCTTTGGTGTATTAGAAATATGGTCATCTCCACGTAACACATGTGTAATTTCCATCAAGTGATCATCAACAGCAACAGCAAAATTATAAGTCGGTGTTCCATCTTTTTTTACAATGACAAAATCTCCACCGATTCCATCTGCCTCAAAAGATACATCACCTTTGACCATGTCGTTAAAGCTGAAAACCTTCCCACTTGGAACCAAAAAGCGTACGCTTGGTTGTCGTCCTTCTTTTTCTAGAGCTTCGCACTGCTCACTCGTTAGATGACGGCATTTCCCTGAATAGCCACCCATCTCACCCTTCTCCGCTTGCTCATTACGTTCTGCTTCTAGTTCTTCCTCTGTACAATAGCATTTATAAGCTTTGCCCTCTTCTAGAAGTTGCTTAAAGTACACTTCATATAAGTCGTTACGTTCTGATTGTCTGTATGGACCATATGATCCACCGACATCAACGCTCTCATCCCAATCTATTCCTAACCATTTTAAGTATTTAAGCTGACTTTCTTCCCCGCCAGCAATATTACGCTTCTTATCGGTGTCTTCAATTCGGATAATAAACTTTCCACCTTGATGACGCGCAAACAAGTAGTTAAATAGCGCAGTACGAGCGTTTCCAATATGTAAATGCCCCGTTGGACTTGGTGCATAACGAACACGTACAGTGTTAGACATTCTATTTTTCCTCCTAAAGAGTTCAATCTATTTTTGAGATTTATTTTATCATTGTGAAAAGACAATTCCTAGAGCTCTTTCTTTTTTAAGAGCACAACTGCTTGAGAAGCAATTCCTTCTCCTCTTCCAGTAAACCCAAGCTTTTCTGTTGTTGTTGCTTTAACATTTACTTGTTCTGGTGTAGCCTTCAGTAATTCAGCAATTCGGTTCTTCATTTGTTCAATGTATGGTGCCATCTTCGGTCTTTGTGCAATAATAGTGCAATCAGCATTCACTAGCTCATATCCTCGATTCTCAACTAATGACCATACATGTTCAAGAAGTTTTGCTGAATCGACATCCTTAAACTCTGGATCAGTATCCGGAAAGTGTCTGCCAATATCTCCTTCACCTATCGCTCCTAAGACAGCATCTGTCACTGTGTGAAGAAGGACATCTGCATCGGAATGCCCTAACAATCCTTTTTCATAAGGAATCGTTATTCCTCCTATAATTAGAGGTCTACCCTCTGTGAGCTGATGAACGTCAAATCCTTGTCCAATTCTAAACATCGTTATTAAAGTCCCCTCTTTTGGTAGTCACGTTGCTTTATGATTGCCTCTGCAAAATACAAATCTTCTGGTGTCGTCAGTTTAATATTATCGTAGTCACCCTCAACAATTTTTACAGGTATATGTAATCGTTCTACTAAACTTGCCTCATCCGTCCCTAAAAACTTCTGTTCCAACGCTAAGTTATGAGCTTCTTCTAACAACGACACGCGAAAAGCTTGTGGGGTTTGAATGGCCCACAAGCTTGAACGCTCAATCGTCTCAACTACTTCAAAATTATTTACCTTCTTAATCGTATCCTTAACAGGGACGGCTACTACAGCCGCTCCATCCTTTTCAGCTACCGCTACTAATTCATGGATTACTCTTTTTTCAATAAATGGCCTAGCTGCATCATGAACGAGAACAATTCCCTCTTTCTTTGCAGCTTGCAACCCATTATAAACACTATGCTGTCTTTCGTTCCCACCAGCAACAAGGGAAGTAACCTTTTTAATTCGATACTTTTTTAAAAGGCTGGAAAAATGATCTTCATCTCCGGCTGAAATAGCTAAAATAATTCCCTGACATGCCTCATCTAATTCAAATACCTTGAGTGTATGAATTAATATAGGAATATCCTTTAGCTGAAGCAACACCTTATTTTTGCCTGCCCGCATTCTTTTCCCTTGTCCTGCTGCAGGGATAATAACTTGGTAAGACATAAGATATCCCCTAACTATTTCTATAATGCTTTTTCTAGTAATTTCGGTTTAGCAAAAATCATTCGACCAGCTGATGTTTGCAGTACACTTGTTACCAATACATCAAGCTGCTTCCCAATATAATCTCTACCATCTTCAACAACAATCATCGTGCCATCATCGAGATAAGCAATACCTTGGTTATGCTCCTTGCCATCTTTTATAACTTGGACATTCATTTCTTCTCCAGGCAATACAACTGGCTTAACGGCATTTGCTAAGTCATTAATGTTTAATACAGCAACCTTCTGAAGTTCACACACTTTATTTAGATTAAAGTCATTGGTTACGACTACCCCGCTTGTTAGCTTTGCAAGCTTAACAAGTTTTGAATCTACCTCTTGTACATCCTCAAAGTCGCCTTCATATATCTCTACATTCATGGCTAGTTCTTTTTGAATTCGATTTAAAATATCAAGACCTCTTCTACCACGGTTTCGCTTTAATACATCAGAGGAATCAGCAATATGCTGCAATTCTTCAAGGACAAATTGTGGAATAACAATGGTTCCATCTAAAAATCCTGTTTGGCAGATATCTGCAATACGTCCATCAATAATAACACTCGTATCTAATATTTTTAATTCATTTTTGGCATTTGTATTCTCAGCCTCTGATTCTTCATCACTAGACTTCTTTTTTGATTTTGTAAAAAGGGATAATAACTCGTCTCTCTTTTTAAAACCAACCTGGAAACCTAAATAACCAAATAGAAGTGTCAGTAGTACGGGAGCTACCGTATTTAAAATAGGTACTTCAATACCCGTTAAAGCATAACCAACTAAAAAGGCAATAATTAACCCAAATACTAATCCTACGCTACCAAAGATAATATCTGTTATAGGTACTTTTACAAGAGATTCTTCTACCCATTTCACGAAATTGACGACATAATCGACCGCCCAAAAAGTAATAAGATAAAAAATAATAGCACCTAAAATAGCGGTAACATAATGATTATTTATCAGAGGAATGTCGTCTAATGATATAAGTGTTAATAAATCAGAGATTAAAAAGATCCCTAAAGTACCACCTGTAATTAAGAAACAGGCTTGAACAATTCGCTTTAACATTCCTTCACCTCCTTTTATACATTATAAACAAATTCTATAAATTGAAACGTAATATTTCATAGAAATTATTGTTTGTCATTATCCTGTAATCTCTTTGTTATAGAGTATAATTGCGGGTGATTTCACATGTTTATTATTACTAAGGGTAGCACCTAGCAAATATTGGTGTCAATTTTTTACCCTTTATCTTTCACTTATTCAAATGTCGCTTTAAGTGCATCTGCTACAGTAGAAACTCCAATCAACTGAATCCCTTTTGGGGCTGACCACCCACCTATGTTGTTGGCAGGGATAATGACTCTCTCAAACCCTAGCTTGGCAGCTTCTTGAACACGCTGCTCTATTCTTGATACCCTTCTTATCTCCCCTGTCAAACCTACTTCACCAATAATACAATCCGTTGGTCTGGTTGGCTTATCACGGAAACTTGAAGCAATGCTAATCGCTACAGCTAAATCAATAGCTGGTTCATCCAGCTTCACTCCACCAGCAACCTTTAAGTATGCATCCTGGTTTTGGAGTAGCAAACCAACTCGTTTCTCCAACACAGCCATTAACAGTGACACTCTGTTATGATCAATGCCTGTAGCCATCCTCCTAGGATTTCCGAAACTAGTCGGTGAGATAAGTGCTTGTATCTCTACTAAAACCGGTCGAGTACCTTCCATCGAAGCAACTACTGTCGATCCTGCAGCACCTTGAGATCGCTCCTCAAGAAATATCTCAGATGGATTATGAACCTCTTCCAATCCAAATTCCTTCATTTCAAAAATTCCCATTTCATTTGTGGAACCAAAACGGTTTTTTACCGCTCTGACGATCCGATACGTATGGTGGCGCTCCCCTTCAAAATATAGAACGGTATCGACCATATGTTCGAGAAGTCTAGGACCTGCAATCGAGCCTTCTTTTGTCACATGGCCTACGATGAAAATAGCAATGCCCTTTGTCTTACCTATTCTCATAAGCTCAGCTGTACACTCTCTTACTTGAGAGACACTTCCTGGTGCTGAGGTTACTTGAGGATGGAAAATGGTTTGGATAGAATCAACAATCACGAAACTCGGGTTTTCCTTTTCAATCGTTCGACTGATCTCTTCTAGGTCTGTTTCAGAATAGACGAGTAAGTTTTCTGATGCTATTCCTAGTCGATCTGCTCTTAGCTTCGTCTGTCTCATTGACTCTTCCCCTGAAATATAAAGAACGGAATGTTGCTTTTTTGCCAGTTGAGAGGAAACCTGTAATAGCAAGGTGGATTTTCCAATTCCGGGATCACCGCCTATTAACACAAGGGAGCCCTTAACAATTCCTCCACCTAACACACGATTTAACTCGACCAAATCCGTTTGTATACGGGGCTCTGTAATCGTTTCAATTGAGGTAATTGGTGTTGCTTTAGACATGGTTGTTGAACCTACTGAATGAGCAAAGGTTGCGCGATGATTAGACACCTTTTTTTCTATTTCTTCCACCATCGTATTCCATTGTCCACACCCAGGGCATTTCCCCATCCATTTGGGAGATTCATAGCCGCAATCATTACACATAAATTTTGTTTTTACTTTTGCCAAACTTATATCCCCCTTTACACCTTCCTTGCCATACTCTCTTATTATAAGACATGTTGTAAATTCATTGCAGTGATAAGTATTTCCCAACAGAAAATAGAAGGCACACGTAATTTCTTACGTGTGCACCCTATTCTTTACGATTATTTATGAATGGGTTCTCCTGCCCTTACAGCAAAATCACCATCCACATAATCAATGACAACCTTTTGTCCTGTTAGAACCGTTCCTCTTAATAACTCTTCTGATAGACGGTCTTCAATATGCTTTTGAATCGCTCTTCTTAAAGGTCGAGCACCGTATTCAGGGTCATACCCTTCCTCAGAAATCTTCTCTTTTGCAGCATCTGTTAGCTCTAACGTAATATCCTGTTCATTTAATCGCTTAATTAGCTGATCAGACATTAATGTTACAATCTGTTTCAAATGCTTTTTCTCTAACGAATGGAAAACAATAATCTCATCGATACGGTTTAGGAACTCTGGACGGAATGCCTTTTTCAGCTCCTCCATTACCTTACCCTTCATATCTTTAAAGTCCTGTTCTCCATCTTGAATGTTAAAGCCAACATACTTATTACGCTTTAACGCTTCTGCTCCAACGTTAGAAGTCATAATAACAACTGTATTACGGAAATCAACACTTCTTCCTTTTGAGTCAGTTAGACGACCATCTTCTAGGACTTGAAGCAAAATATTAAATACATCTGGATGCGCCTTTTCAATTTCATCTAATAAAATAACAGAGTATGGTTTTCTTCTAACCTTTTCTGTCAATTGTCCACCTTCATCATATCCTACATAACCTGGAGGAGAACCTACTAGTCTGGAAGTCGAATGTTTTTCCATATACTCCGACATATCAACGCGAATCATTGCTTCCTCGTCACCAAACATGGCCTCTGCTAATGCACGTGCAAGCTCCGTTTTACCAACACCTGTTGGACCAAGGAAAATAAACGATCCGATAGGGCGCTTTGGATCTTTCAAACCAGCACGAGCACGACGTACAGCTTTTGATATTGCCTTTACAGCTTCCTCTTGACCGATTAAACGAGAATGAAGAATTTCTTCAAGCTTTAATAGCTTATCTGTTTCTGTTTGTGCCAGGCGTGATACTGGAATTCCAGTCCAACTAGCTACAACCGTAGCAATATCATCGACAGTAACCTCTGAGTTCTCTTGTCCTTGCTTCTCTTTCCATGTTTTCTTTGTCTCTTCTAATTGTTCACGAAGTCTTTGCTCTGAATCTCGTAATGATGCAGCCTTTTCAAATTCTTGGCTTTGAACAGCAGCATCCTTTTCCTTACGAACCTCTTCAAGCTTTGCTTCAAGCTCCTTTAAGTTTGGAGGAGTCGTGTAAGAACGAAGTCTTACTTTTGAACCTGCTTCATCTATTAAATCAATGGCCTTATCAGGAAGAAAACGATCCGAAATATAACGGTCGGACAATTTTACAGCTGCCTCAATCGCTTCATCCGTAATGGATACTCTATGATGTGCTTCGTAACGATCTCTCAATCCTTTTAAGATTTGAACAGATTCATCCGCAGTTGGTTCATCTACCATGATTGGCTGGAAACGTCTTTCTAGAGCTGCATCCTTTTCAATATATTTACGGTATTCATCGAGGGTTGTTGCCCCAATACATTGAAGTTCCCCACGAGCTAAAGAAGGCTTTAAGATATTTGAAGCATCAATCGCACCCTCTGCTCCACCCGCACCTATAAGGGTATGAAGCTCATCTATGAATAAGATGATATTTCCTGCTTGTCGGATTTCATCCATAACTTTCTTTAAACGGTCTTCAAACTCACCGCGATATTTTGTACCTGCTACAACTGTACCCATATCAAGCGTCATAACACGCTTATCTCTTAATGTTTCAGGAACCTCATTGTTTACAATTTGTTGGGCTAAACCTTCAGCAATAGCTGTTTTCCCTACTCCAGGCTCCCCAATTAACACGGGGTTATTTTTCGTTCGTCGGCTTAATACCTCGATCACACGCTGAATTTCCTTAGCTCTTCCAATAACCGGATCAAGACTTCCTTCTCTAGCAATAGCTGTTAAATCTCTTGCTAAGCTATCTAAGGTAGGTGTATTAGCGCTTGCTGCTGTACCACCTTGATGATTGCTTGACTCACTGCTACCTAAGAGTTGAAGCACCTGCTGTCTTGCTTTGTTTAAGCTGACCCCTAAGTTGTTTAATACCCTTGCTGCTACTCCTTCACCTTCACGAATAAGACCAAGCAAAATATGCTCTGTTCCTACATATGAATGACCAAGCTTTCTTGCTTCATCCATAGAAAGTTCAATTACCTTTTTTGCTCTCGGTGTATAGTGAATCGTCTGAGAAGCATCTTGCCCACGACCAATCAGATTTTCTACTTCTTTTTGTATTTTCTCTGATCCTAATCCTAAAGCATATAATGCTTTTGCAGCGATACCTTCGCCTTCTCTTACTAACCCAAGTAAAATATGCTCTGTTCCAATATTGTTATGACCTAAACGAATAGCTTCTTCCTGGGCTAATGCAAGTACCTTTTGAGCTCTCTCTGTAAAACGTCCAAACATCATGTGAACATCCTCCTAACTAAGGTTAATTTTCCATTTTTATTCTTTCCCTTATTAAAGAGGCGCGACGAATATCACGCTCGTTGGGTCTTAGTGGTCCTCCCGCGTATTGCTGGAGAAATCCTGGCTGTGTTAATATCATTAATTCATTCAAAATATTTTTTGATATGTTTTCAATATAACCCATATCAATCCCTAATCTTACATCAGATAAGCAGTTGGCTGCTTCCTTTGTTTCAATGATTCTACTATGTGTTAGAACACCTAGGGAGCGAAAAACTCTATCTTCTAATTGTATGTTAGAAGTTTTTGCTAATGCCCCACGAGCGGATCTTTCCTGGGCAATTAGTTGGCTGACAACTCCCTTTAAGTCCTCAACAATATCCTCTTCAGATTTACCTAACGTGATCTGATTAGATATTTGAAAGATGTTACCTAACGCCTCACTACCCTCTCCATACATTCCTCTAACGACGAGACCAAGTTGATTGATGGCTGGAATAATACGATTCATTTGTTGAGTTAATGTCAAACCTGGTAGATGCATCATAACAGAAGCCCGCATCCCTGTCCCTACATTCGTCGGACAGCTCGTTAGGTATCCTACCTTTTCATCGAAGGCATAATTGATATGCTCTTCTAATTCATCATCAATGCGATCAGCCAGTGTTAACGCCTCGCTCACCTGGAATCCTGGATATAAGCATTGAATTCGGATATGATCTTCTTCGTTAACCATAATGCAAACTTCTTCATTTTCGGATAAAAGACAGGCACCTAGAGCAGAGTTTTCAACTAGATGAGGGCTGATTAAATGCTTCTCCATTAATACTCGTTTTTGTATTGGCTGAAGTTCTTCCATTCTTAGGAGCTCTAATTGACTTAAGTTAGGAATGGTATGATTTAATAATGCCTTCTCCATTGTCTGAATAACATCTAGTGCTTCCTCATTAGAGAAGAGGGTGGGGAACTTATACTCATTTATATTCCGCGCCAGCCGAATTCGAGAACTTAGAACAATGTCTGAATCAGGCCCTTCTGCACTCATCCATGAGCTTATGGCTTGATTAATAAATTTTTCAAGAGACATGTACTATTCCTCTCCTTCACTTTCACTGCGTAACAGCTTTTCAATTTCTCTAATTTCATCCCTTACAATTGCTGCTTGTTCAAACTCTTCGTTTTCTATTGCAGACTTTAAATCAACCTTTAGTTCTTCAACTTTCTTTTTGTAGTGAATGTTTCCACCTATTCGCTTAGGTATCTTCCCATTATGTGTGGAGTTTCCACTATGGAGCCGTCGTAGTATCGGTTGAAGCTGATCCCTAAACGTCTCATAGCAATGAGCACATCCAAACCGCCCGACTTGAATGAATTGCTTATATGTCATCGAACAGCTTTCACATTGCAATACTTGTTGTTGCTCATAAAGTGAAGCTTTTTGTTGAGCAAGCTGGTAGTTATGATCGAAGTTTAATAGCCCAGCCAATAGATTATTAATGGAAAAACCTGACGTGTTAGTGACTACAAAGTGCTCTCCTTTTTCTTGAGCACAAACCTCACATAAGTGAAACTCAGTTTTTTTACCATTATTAATCTTTGTAAAATGAAGTGTAGCTGGCCTTTCATTACACTCCTGACAAATCATGTTACTCACCTCAATAAATGGCTTTACTCTTTTCTAAAGGCGTAGAATTCTTCTTACTTATATTTTAATGTTGTTAACATAGCCTTTAGCATTCTCGAACGAAGTTCATCACGATATGGTAAGTCAATATACAGGACGGAGCGATCAATGACACTGAGCATAATTTTTGCTTCTCTCGTTGAGATCACATCTTCCTCAACTAGTCTGAAAATCACGTGCTCTGCACTACTTTGTGACACTCTAGAAGAGATCACAGTTAGCAGCTGGTCAATAAGGTGAGCATTATCGTGTGATTGAACCTTCATAATTCGAATATATCCACCACCACCTCGTTTACTTTCTACAACATACCCTTTTTCAATGGTAAATCGTGTGTTTATTACGTAGTTGATTTGTGATGGTACACACTGAAACTTATCAGCTATTTCACTACGCTTAATTTCAACGAGCTCTCTTTCACTCATCTCGAGTACTTCCTTTAAGTACTGTTCAATGATATCGGAGATATTCCTCACCATATCCCCCCTCTCTGACTTTGACTATATTTGACATTAATTATACATGATGAACGTAGTTTCATGCAATGAACAACACCTTATAAATTTTTCCCCAAATTTCGTGCTCGCAAACTAGGAAAGAATACATAAATATGATTCTATAAAATGGAGAATAAAGTAAGTTTAAGACAGATTCACTGAAGAACAGAGCGTTTGTGGGGTATTTTATCTATTCTGGTCATAAAAGTGATTATATATCAAATAAAAATACACAATAAAAAAAGCACCCATTCAGGTGCTTTTTTTATTTGCCTAGCGACGTCCTACTCTCACAGAGGGAAACCCTCAACTACCATCGGCGCTGAAAAGCTTAACTTCCGTGTTCGGTATGGGAACGGGTGTGACCTTTTCGCTATCGCCACTAAACTAGTATTCACTTGAAGGAATCATTCCTTCAAAACTAGATAATGAATGAAGAAGAAGAAATACGTTTCATCTTAAATTTGGTTAAGTCCTCGATCGATTAGTATCAGTCAGCTCCACACGTCACC